>JBLINE010000012.1:0-9535 GCA_047638895.1 Lysobacterales bacterium | reverse complement strand
GGCGACACCTGTTGAGTCAATTATTAAGTTACTAACATCACTAAACCCATATATTCGTCGGGGAACAATTATTACCGATGTTGGTAGTGCTAAGACTGAAATAGTTGAATATGCAGAAAAAACATTGAATCAACCAAATTTTTTTGTTGGCTCTCATCCTTTAGTGGGTTCAGAGAAAAAAGGTGTTGATAATTCATCAGCAGATTTATTTACTGATTCTAAATGTATTATTACACCAACAGATAAAACACATCGTGGGGCAACGGAGAAGATTAAGAAACTTTGGACCGGGATTGGTGCTAAGGTAAGTGTTTTATCACCAGCTGAGCATGATAGTATTTTGTCCTACACATCACATTTACCACATTTATTAGCATTTGGTCTTATGAAAACTGTGCCTAAGGATTGTGCGCCGTATGTTTCTGGTGGCCTTCGTGATACAACACGTATTGCCGCATCATCAGCACAAATGTGGAATGATATTTGCATGTCTAATTCTCAAAATGTCATTAAAGCTTTGGATGAATATGTTGAAAATTTATCTGAATTACGTCATGCGATTGTAGAATCTGATCGCAAAAAATTAATCCAACATTTTACAAAAGCACAAGAAAGACGTAATGAATTCTTCAGCTAAAAGTAATCAAATTATAGCTATCGATGGTCCAGCAGGTGCGGGAAAGAGTAGTGTTTCTAAGGCTCTTGCTGCTAAGTTGAACTATTCGTATGTTGATACTGGTGCGATGTATCGTGCGATTACACTTAAGGCATTGCGTCAAAAAGTACCTTTAGACAATGAAGAAACTATTGTTGATCTCGCTAAGAATTCAACTGTAAAATTAGCAGGCGATTATGATAATTTAACTGTACTACTTGATGGTGAAGATGTTAGTAAAGATATACGTACAGGTGAAGTAACAAATAATACTTATGCTATAGCACGTGTCGCTGCATTAAGAGAAATATTAGTTGATTGGCAAAGAGCTATGGGTGATGAAAGTGATATTGTAATTGAAGGGCGTGATGCAGGTACGGTTATTTTTCCTAAGGCGACATTTAAATTTTATTTAGATGCGGATGTTCAAGAGCGAATGAATCGTCGTTTAAGAGAATTAGAAGGAAAGGGAGAAGCGGTTGATCCAGTGAAATTACTAGCAGATATGAAAATGCGTGATCACCGTGACTCGACGCGTGAAGCTAGTCCTTTAAAAAAAGCAGATGATGCCATAGTTCTTGACTCAACAGGAATGTCTGTTGATGATTGTGTTGTTGCACTTATTGAATTAATGAAGTAATTTTAAAATTATGGATCAATCTCTCATACGAAATTTTTCGATCATTGCTCACATTGATCATGGTAAATCAACGCTAGCTGATCGTTTGCTTTTGTTTACTGGGGCGATAGATGAACGTAAATTTAAAAATCAGTTACTTGATGATATGGATCTTGAGCGCGAGCGAGGGATCACAATTAAAGCTTCTGCTGTAAGTCTTACCTACAAAGCTGATGACGGCAAAGAATATATATTTAATCTGATTGATACACCAGGACATGTAGACTTTGCTTATGAGGTAGAGAAGTCATTACGTGCGTGTGAAGGTGCACTGTTGGTCGCCGATGCCTCTCAAGGTGTTGAGTCACAAACCGTAGCTAATTATTATCTAGCGATTGAAAATAATTTAGAAATCTTACCTGTCTTAAATAAAATTGACATAGCAAATATTGATGTTGAGCATGCACAGTTGCAACTTATGGAAGTGTTTAATTTTGATGATGAACACATCCAAATGGTTTCGGCTAAAGAAGGAACGAATATAAAGAAGTTGTTTGAAAAAATTGTTGAGTTTATTCCACCACCAGATGGCGACGTTAAAGCACCACTTAAAGCTTTAATATTTGATATGAAATATGATACGTATAAAGGCATTATTATTTATGTACGAGTCTTTGACGGAGCGTTGGTTCCTGGAGCAAAAATTAAAATGATACATATGGATAAGACGGTAACGATTGAAGAGATTGGTATTTTTGGTCCTGAAATGGTTAAGGTAAAGGGGCTGTCATCTGGAGAGGTTGGATACATCACATGTAATATACATGAACCAAGTGAGGTGCGTGTGGGTGATACGATTACAGGTTTCACTAATCCATGCGAAGAACCTTTAGAGGGATATCGTCAGCTTAATCCTTTGGTTTTTAGTGGTGTTTTTCCAGTAAATACAAAAGATTACATGCCATTGCGTGAAGCTATTGAAAAGTTACGTTTAAGTGATCCGAGTTTAGTTTATGATCATGAAACATCGCAATCTTTTGGGCATGGATTTCGTTGTGGTTTTTTAGGTCTTTTACATATGGAAGTTGTACAGGAGCGATTGGAACGTGAATATAACTTGAATTTGATTTTAACAACACCAAATGTGCAGTTTCGTATTGAGACGATGGATGGTGAGATTAAAGATATTGATAGCCCTAATGAAATGGATGATTATTCCAAGATTAAAGGTGCAGAAGAGCCATATTTAACGGTTACGATTATGACACCAGTGGATAGTATGGATGGTGTAATGGAGCTTTCTAAGAAGAAGCGTGGCGTTTATGTTAATAGTGAGTTTATCTCTGATCGTATGAAGATTATTTTTGATATTCCTTTGTCTGAAGTTATTGTAGATTTTAATGACATGATCAAATCAATCACACGTGGTTATGGTTCTATTGAATATAAATTTAAAGGATTTTTACCGACCAAACTTTCCAAATTAGATATATTAATAAATGATAAGGTTTGTGATGCTTTTTCATTTTTAGTTCATAAAGATCGTGCATATGAAAAAGGCTTGGCTTTGGTAACAAAGCTTAAAGAATTAATTCCTCAACAGTTATTTGAGGTACGTGTCCAAGCGGCTTGTGATGGGCGTATTATTTCAAGTGCGCGCGTTAAATCGACAGGTAAAAACGTGACAGCTAAATGTTATGGTGGGGATATTACACGTAAGAAGAAATTGTGGGAGAAACAAAAAGAAGGTAAGAAAAAATTGAAACAAATCGGAAACGTGGAGATTCCTCAAGAAGCTTTTTCAGCTGCCTTGAAATTATAATATGACTAAGCCTAAAAGTGTTACTGAAAAATCAGTCTTAAGAGAATGGATTGAATCGATTGTTATTGCATTTGTACTTGCAATGTTTATCCGTACCTTTTTTATACAAGCGTTTAAAATCCCAAGTGGTTCGATGATTCCTACTTTAATGGTTAAAGATCGTTTGATGGTGAATAAATTGCGTTACGGGGCGAAGGTTCCGTTTGCGAGTAAAGCACGGGTGCCTGGATTTAGTGAGGCACAGCGGGGTGATATTATTGTTTTTATTTATCCAAATGATCCTAAACGCGATTTCATTAAACGCTTAATTGCGTTTGGTGGTGAAACGGTTGAGATCAAAAATGGTGATGTTTACATCAATGGTATCCCGGAAGATGATCCACGTATTAAGAATATTTATTACTATAATAAGGGTACACACGGAGGTTTTCATCAGAAAATTGTGGTGCCTGAGGGCAAAGTTTTTGTCCTTGGTGATAATAGTGCGTCAAGCTCAGATAGTCGTTTTTGGGGGTTTGTTCCTGAAGAAAATATTGTTGGTAAGGCCGAATTTATTTATTGGCCGTTTACGCGTCTTAGGTTTCTTAAATAATAAGAGGTACTTCGTGTGATTATTAAAAACAATTTCATCATAATTTGTATTTGTATTTATTTTTTAGGTGGGTGCCAAACTGCTCAAGTGCCACTGGCAAAGACTGAAACACGTGGTGATTTAGAAAAAGCAATAGGTTCCGTCGCTGGTGCTATGCGTGGGGCTGAACTATCGGAAGAAGAAATGAAAGATCTTACACATCAATTACGTAAAGATCCAGAAGCTCAACAAGCCATTAAAAGCATATCAGATTCGATGACGGGGCAGAACCGTATCATTAAATATAGCCCAGTCACAGGCAAGCGTTACGCAGAACACATGACGCATGACCCTGAGACAGGCGCAGAACTTGTAGAACTTAAAGGTGAAGAATGATATTGTTGGGACTTATTTTAAGTTATCTTATCGGATCATTGCCAACAGCGTATATTTTTGGCAAGCAACTTAATGGCTTTGATATTCGTGATCATGGTTCTGGAAACATGGGCGCGACGAACGTGTTTCGTGTTTTAGGTAAAAAACCAGGTATTGCAGTGCTGATTATTGATATTCTTAAAGGCGTTTTTGCAGTGGGAGGTCTTGGACTTTTATTGGGTATAACGAGTAATATCGGGCTTATTTTATTGGGTGTTGCTTCTGTGTGTGGTCATAATTGGACGATTTTTCTTCAGTTTAAAGGCGGCAAAGGTATTGCCACTAGTTTGGGTGTATTAATTGGGTTGACTATCCAAATCGCATCAATTCGTCCTGTCGTGTGTTTAACGCTTCTAGTGTGGATTGGGGCATTTCTTATTTCTTGTATAGTTTCTCTATCTTCAATCATTGCAGCAACTTTCCTTCCTATTGCAATGCTTCTAACGAATCAACCTTTAGAATTAATTTGCCTTGGGATTATCATCTGTGTATTTGTGGTTATCCGACATAAAGCTAATATTAAACGGCTTTTAGAGGGGCAGGAGTCACGCGTTCCTTTGTATAAAAAGAAACATTAATTTTATTTCCCATCGAAAAGTATTTAAAGAAGCATCCTCATTAAATATAAATATTTCCGTCGACATATTAAAAGAAACCGTTTTCTTCTAAGCTTCCGCCAGCTCTTGTTTCGGACCTTACAGGTGGTATACTCTCACTGTTGTTAAGGAAATGGAGAGAGCTGATGAAGAAAATGTTATACAAATCGGATAAGAATTTAGAGAAGAAAACTAAAACGATGCAGTATGTGCAGGAGATAGAAGAGCATGATTCTACAACGATTATTAGTAAACAATTTGAATATCGCTTAGAAGAGGTAGAGAAGACGGATGAATCTAACACAAAACCGAATGTAAATATTGTTAAAACTATCGATAGTGTTCGTAAACTTGAAAAATTAGATTTTGAAGTGCGTGGGAGCTTCTTTATTACCTATCAACGTAAATCAATTAAAGTAAACTTTAAACATAAATTGAATGTAAAAATATATTGGAAAAATGATAATTTCTCCCCCAAGAAGTCAGCTGTTCTGACTAAATAGGTCCGTTTATACGGATCAAAAATAGCGAAGGGCTGTTGCCTTTCGCTATTTTTTTTGGTACACTTAAATTATAATAAATTTAAAGAAAGATTATTGTTGTCAATGAGTAATATTTTACTTGCCTTATTTCTTACCGTTTTCATGACGGGTTGTGCGACCACTCAAAAGTCGTTGCCACAAATAACTTCTAAAAAATATTCAGAGTTATCCGAAAAAAATATTAAAAGTAATACTTCTGCATCGTTAATAGAACAAGATATTAAGACTACTATTATCTCTGAATCTGATGAGTCGCATATTGAAGAACAAGCTATTGAAATTGAACCGACAGGCATTGTATATGCTAAAACAAATTTTTCAGGTGTCTTAGAAAAAGCGTACGTACAGTTAACGATATACGCTTATAACAATCCTACAGAACCAATTAAATTAGTTATAGGTGATAAAGAACAACAAAAAGCTTTGGTGTGGGATGTTGAGCCTGTTAAACCAGGTTATTTCTTTTTGAATCTTCGGCAAGGAGACTATCATATTACGTCGATTGCAGTACCTGTAGGCACAACGCTTGCGGCAGAAGATATTGATATTCGCTTTACTGTGTTGGCTGATAAAGCAGTTTATCTTGGATCTTTAGTGATTGATGGTATCAAAGAAAAGATTAACTGGGGCGGTGTGCCAGTTATTAAGCCTGGATTTGAATATCAAGTAAATATTGAAGATCAGCGTGATCAAGGACTTAGCGTTTTTAAAGAAAGATACCCTGAAAACATTTTAGAAACTGGTGTTCAATTGATGCAAATTATTAGTGAAGAATCTCCCGATAAAATCAATATACAGAGTGTACCAAAAAAGTAATAATAGATTTTTTGGTATTAAACCTTTGTGTTAGAATAACCGCATCTTTGTAAGGTGAGGGGTATTTATGAAACATTATGAGTATGGTATTATTGGTAATTGCGCTTCGGCTGCGTTGGTTACATCTGACTGCAGCATCGTATGGTTGTGTTTACCTTATTTCGATTCAGCTTCTGTCTTTGCCGAAATTTTGGATAAAGATAAAGGTGGTCATTTTAAAATTGTTCCATCAAATTTAATTTCAACGAAACAAGAATATATTTTACATACAGCAATTTTAAAAACAACATTCGTGACTAAGGATGGTGTGTTAGAAGTAAATGATTATATGCCACGCTATGAAACCACACGTAATTATTACTACCCTAGTGAGGTTCATCGTAAGGTACGCGTAATTTCTGGATCACCAAAAATTCGTGTACAGTTAGATGCTAGACCGAATTATGCTTTAAGTGAAGCAGTCTATGAGGTCAAAGAAGAATACATTAAGATACGTAGTCAAAAAGGGGACTATAATAGTTTTTATTTATATAGTACTTATGATTTAAATAGCATTATAAATGGCGATGAAATTGAATTGATTGAATATTCTTATTTTTTATTTTCTTATAATGAAAAAATAGAAAAACTTGATAACGATAAATTATTTGTGGCTTATGAAAAAACAAAATCTTATTGGCTTGATTGGGGGCAAAGAACGCGATATCCAGAAAAATATAAAGAAGAAGTTTTACGTTCAGCTATTACTTTAAAGCTTCTTATGTTTCAACGTACAGGTGCAGTAGTGGCAGCAGCTACAACATCAATGCCTGAGATAATTGGCAAAGATCGTAATTGGGATTACCGATTTTGTTGGGTGCGTGATTCTGCCATGATTATTGATTTGTATGTACGTATTGGGCATATTGCTTCGGCGGAAGATTTTTTAAATTTCATTCTCGAAAAAATGCAATTAAAGCATGAAGATATTGGGGTTATGTATGGCATTAATGGTGAAGAAGAGCTAACTGAAATTTCTTTAGATCATTTATCCGGATATGAAAACTCAAAACCAGTGCGTATTGGTAACGATGCGTATCGTCAAAAACAAAATGATGTGTATGGTCAGCTGATGGAAACGATTTATACTTTTTATGTGGTTAATAAAAGAGCTGATGTTCAACTGAATGAAGAGATTTGGACGATGGTACGCTCACTTGTAAATCGTGTTAAAGATACATGGCGTCAACCTGATAGTGGTATTTGGGAGCGTCGGGAGGCATTGCAAAATTATGTGCATTCTCGATTAATGAGTTGGGTTGCGATGGAACGTGCTGTAAATATTGCTAATCATATTGGACGTACTAGCTATGTAGAAGAATGGGCAAGTTTAGCCGAAGATATCAAAGTGGATATTTTGAAGAATGGATGGAATGAAGAATTACAAGCATTCACGATGTATTATGGATCTGATATGTATGATGCATCTAATTTACTTATGCTTCATTACGGTTTCTTAAGTCCTAAAGATCCACGTATGATTAGTACAGTGCAACAGTCGTATAAACATTTAGTTAAGAATAATTTAACATTTCGTTATATCCATGAAGATGAATTTGGAGCGCCAGAAAATTGTTTTATTGTATGTACATTCTGGATGATTAATGCGCTTTATTTAATTGGTGAGAAACAAAAAGCAAAAGAAATGTTTGATGAAATTACTAGTTGTTCAAATCATTTAGGCTTATTTTCAGAGGATGTTGAGATAACTACCAAACGTTTAACTGGGAATTTTCCGCAAGGTTATTCACATTTGGCATATATTCAAACAGCGTTATTGTTTGAAACTGATTATGATTGGGGCGACACAATGAGTTTACGAGAGCGCTTATAATATTTATTAATTTAATCACCAAGGAGAAGTATTGTGAATTTTAGAATTTCATTTGTTGTTTTTTTATGTGTTACAGCGGCTGGATGTTCAGCAACAACTACAGCATCAACATCTGGTCAATTACAAATTAAAATGGCTCATTTAGAACGTAAAGTACAAGAGCGTGATGCGGAAGTAATAGCCTTAAAACAAGAAGTGTCAGACTTATCACGAGCAGTTAATGGTCTTGAAATTGAAAAACAAGATTTAGATTATGATGCGAATGATAATTTTAAAACCTATCGTAAATATCAAAAACCAACAGCATCAAAAACGGCAGTTAAGAGAACGTCAAAAGCAACTACGTCATCTAAGACTAAAATAATATCTAAGGCAACACAAACAATTTCAAAGAATGATATTGTTCGTGTGATGGTTGATCATAAAAAAATTCAAGTAGCCCTTAAAAATGCAGGCTATTATGAGGGAGGTATTGATGGCAAGATTGGTAGTGGCTCCAAGCGTGCTATTGGTGAATTCCAAAAAGATCATGATTTGCAAGCAGACGGCATAATTGGAAGTAAAACGTGGTCTGAATTACAAACGTATTTAGATTAATTAAAAGGGAGAGACTGAGGTTGATCTTTAATACTTTAGGTGTATAAATGAAAGTTAGTGTTTTAGGCTGTGGTTGGTTAGGGTTACCGGTAGCTCGTCGGCTTTTGGCTGAAGATTATAACGTTAAAGGATCAACCACTACGGTTGATAAACTCACAAGTCTTAGTGACTATAGTATTAAAGCTTACCACTTAGAAGCAATGCCTCAAATCCATGCGGCTAATGTTCAAGATTTTTTTGACAGTGATATTCTTATTCTAACCCTTCCATTTAGAAGATCACTTAAAGACCCCTCGTATTATAAAGAACAAATTACATCTGTGTTGCAGTATGTTAAGCAATCTTCAATTAAAAAGATTATTTTCACTAGTTCAACGGCAGTGTATCCAGATGACATAGGTGTAGTAGAAGAAGATACTTCGTTTAAAATTGATTCTAAGCGTAGTCAGGTACTTTGGGATGTTGAACAAATGCTTTTTGATTGTGATCATTGCGATACGATTGTTTTACGATTGGCTGGATTGTATGGAGGTGAGCGTAAACTTGGGCGATTCTTAAGCGCTAAAAAGGTTATGCGCCATGAGGATTCGACAGTTAACTTGGTTCATTTGGAAGATTGTGTAAACATTATTACTTTGTGTACTAAACGTAGTTTAGGAAATGTGATTTTTAATATTTGTTCTGATGAACATCCTAAACGTGGTGAACTCTACATTAAAGCTGCAAAAAATTTAAATGTTGAACCTCCAGTTTTTGATGAAAAAGCTGTCTTAACAACAAAATGCGTTAGTAATGCTAAATTGAAAAAATCTCTTTCGTATTCATTTATTCATTCTAATCCACTTAATGATTTGGCATAATAGGGTTATGTTTTATTTAAGAAAAGTGTGGCCGTATCTTTTAGTTTGTTTTACTGGAGCATTTTTTTACAGTAATACGTTCCACGTACCATTTCAGTTTGATGATCTTCCGTATATTGTAAATAATGAAAATATTCGTGATATTAATA
>JBLINE010000011.1:0-9592 GCA_047638895.1 Lysobacterales bacterium | reverse complement strand
TAGGTGTGTTAAGTCCAAGGGAATGGGCCGCGTGTACTCTTAATTGGTGAGTACGTCCTGTAAGGGATGTAAATTTTATTCTAGTCATGCCTTTTTCAATACCAATTCTTTCCCAAAGTGTGATTCCTATTTTTCCGTTATTAGCATCATAAATTTGATAAGGTCGATTGTCTGGATCTAACCTAAAGGGTAGTTCTATCTTGCCTGAAGTTTCTTTTATGACGCCGTCTAAAAGAGCTATGTAGTGTTTCTTTACTTTACGGTCTTCAAATTGTATGGATAGATGTTTGTGGGACTCTTTAGTTAGCGCCATAATTAAAAGGCCTGAGGTGTCCATGTCGAGTCTATGCACAGCGGGGTAATCAATGCAATTTGGAAACATATCTTTAATTTTTGAAACAACACACATTTGTTTATTTGGTCCACGCCCAGGCACGGAGAGAAGTCCACTTGGTTTATTAACCACGACAAGCGCATCATCGCTATAAACGATTTGAAGCGCATCTTGATCGCACGCGCCACAAAGCATAAATCCTAATATGGGCTGACACTTATCAATGCATGAAGGGTAAAATTCATTATGCTGTTTAG
Organism: Lysobacterales bacterium; assembly: GCA_047638895.1. GTDB lineage: Bacteria > Omnitrophota > Gorgyraeia > Zapsychrales > Zapsychraceae > JANQNA01. The sequence continues at coordinate 9,001 of JBLINE010000011.1, read as the reverse complement.
TTTTAGATTTATTTTCTTGGCCTAGATAAAATTCGGCCATACTTATAGGACGTAGGTTATTTTTTGCTGCGTGGTTTAGTAGTTTTGGTCCGCAGCAATCTCCTGTGCCAGTCGCTATGCCGCGCTTGTTTAAAGAAATTTCATGAAGTGTTTTAGTCTCACCGTTAAAGTTGTTTAATCTGTATATATCATGTATCTCTTTCATTGAGTTTTGAGATATGGATTTTCGTTTTTGGATTAGCTTATTTCTCTCATTATCATTCATTGTTGCATCATCGATTATTGCATCAAGGCGTTTGATTTCTTTATCTGTCTGAGATATCGTTGCGTTAAACTCATCTACTTCAAATAAAGGAGGCACCCAGCCATCAACATCCCATATGCCGTTGTATTGAGATGAAAAGGCCTTGAGCAAAACAATGGCACCATCTTGGTCTTTACATTCAAGAACACCAAACATCTGACCTCGTGCTTCGCCAAATAAATAATCAAGTGATAGGCGCCGATCAGCATCTGCATTAGAAGTTGTAATATCAATACGCCTTTCTTTTTGAAGAAGGCTCATGAGATCTAGGCAATGCTTCTGTGCATTACCTGTGGGTAGGGAGTGTTGTTGCGCACACTTTACGCAGAAGCCAAAACATGTGTTTGAATTTTGTTTGTTCATAGGTGGATTTTCATGGTCAAATCTCAACTTGACGGACGCCTGTATGGATAATAATGGTTTAAGTATATCATCTGATAATTGGGTGGCAATAATTAGGCGCTCTTAATTAAGGCCCTATTCGTTATGGATAGTGGCTTTTTTATTCCCCCCTTAGTTTGTTCTATGTTAGAATAGCGACTTAATTTTAAGAAAGGAATTATAATGGATAATATCAGTTTTGATGATTTTAAGAAGGTAGAACTAGTTTTAGCAGAGATTACAGAGTGCAAAGAGCACCCAAATGCCGATCGTTTATACGTTGTACAAGTAGATCTAGGTGATGAAAAACGCCAACTTGTGGCAGGTATTCGACATGCGTATACTGCAGAAGAGTTGGTTGGTAAAAAAGTAATTATGGTTAAGAATCTTGAGCCAGCAACAATTCGCGGGGAAGAGTCACAAGGTATGATCTTAGCGTTATCAGATGAAGAAAATTTATCAGTGTTATCGCCAGAGCGTACTATTGCTCTTGGATCACGCGCTAAATAAATATATAGGTAAGGTTGGATTTGCAGGATCCAACCTTACTATGTACTTGAAAGTATAATAAAGTAATTAGGTTTAAATAGAGTTTAAAAAAAGTATGTTTGATTTATTACCGCAGTTTGTTTCTTCTGATTTTTGTCTTTCTTGTCAGGGGTGTTGTCGATTTGTTGATCCGCAAAGCCAATGGCGCGCCAAGGTTTCGTTTGAAGAAGTTGATAACACACGTAAAGATAATTTTGTAATGGCACAACAAATCGTTGATGCCCTTGATGATCAAGGATTTTTAAATACGCAAAGTACTTCAGAAGAATCTATATGTACATTTTTGTGTCCAAAGAGTAATAAGTGTTCGATTTATAAACATCGCCCAACAGAATGTTCTATTTATCCTCTTGTTTTGGTTAAAAAAGATAATGTGATTGATGTGGCTCTTCATTTAAGTTGTCCATTTGTCCAAGAGAATAATGATTTAGTAGGTTACGACGAGTATTTAGCGAATGTTAAGCGATTTTTTGAGAAGGAAGATGTTGCGCGGTTTGTTAATCGCAACCAACATCTGGCACGCGCGTATGAGGGTTATTCTGATGAGTTTGAAAATATTCTTAGCATTAAGTTAGATGAAACAGATGGCGATGCGCTTTATTCTCAACGCGCGTTGATGGAAATTGCTTTGCGTAAAAGCACATCTGAACAATCGGTGTATGCTTTTAATAATGTATTCAATTGGCATAAACATTTTACGTTTACATTTAAATCAATAGATAATTTTCTTTGTATATTTGCTCATGACGGGGCAGGATGTTTTCTTTATCTAGCACCTATAGGAGTTGGATTTTTCCCTATAAGTGTTGTGCATAAATGTTTTAATTATATGGATGAACATAACCAAAATAAATCTATGAGTCGTATGGAGAATGTTGATGAAGAGTGTTTATATATATTTAACACACATGATTATAATGTCGTTGAAAAAGAACAAGAGTATATTTATGAGCGCGTAGATATTGCCAATTTATCGGGTAATGACTATAAATCTAAGCGTTCTGATTATAATAATTTCACAAAGAATAATGTTTATAGTTATGAAGTCTACGATAATGCTATGAAGGATGAGTGTTTAGATTTGTATGATAGTTGGGCCACGCAACGGAGACAAACGCATACGGATGATATCTATGTACATATGATTAATGAAGGACGGGATGTTCATAAACTTATTTTGCAGCAATTTAAATATTTAGGTATTATAGGACGTGTAGTTAAGGTTGATGGTGTTGTGCGAGGATACACATTCGGGTATTATTTGAAGCAAGATACATTTTGTGTATTGTTTGAAACTGTAGATTTAAATATTAAGGGATTGCCTACATTTATTTTCAGTCAGTTCTGTCAAGATAAAGAGGTGACACCTTATACGTATATTAATGTGATGGGTGATTTTGGGATGCCTAATATTGCACGTGTAAAGGCGTCGTATCGTCCTGTAAAGCAAATCACATCTTATGTGGTTTCACGAAGAGAAAATTAATGGAACAATTTTTTAGTTATAGTACAGAATCTAAGTATACAATGGCTCAATTACTTGATTTATTTAAAAGTAAAGAGGGGTTATTTGTTCTTGAGAGTAGTTATTATGATCCTTCAAGAGGCCGTTATTCATTTCTTGGGTTTGAGCCTAAAGAAATAATTAGTACCACAGGTGCACAATCACTGGATGAGGCGCGTGATAAGTTCCGTCTGTATCAGCGTAATTTCAAAACACATTTAACACCATTTTACGCAGGTATTGCTGGGTTTGTTGGATATGAGTATGGCCTTTATCAAGAAGGTGTTGTTGAGGAGAATGAAAGTGCATTGCCAGATGTTTATTTTGGATTTTATGAAACAGTTATTACAATTGATCATTTTAAGAATGAACTAATTATCACATCTATCGCATCACAAGAAGCCGTCGATTGTGTGCGTAATGCGATTGAACGTTTTAAGCCACAGGCTGATGATAATTATCAATTTTCTACACGCCGTGTTGAGTCTGCGCTTCGCAGTAATTTTAGTAGGGAGTCATATATTGAGGCGGTTGAGAAGGTACGTGGATATATTGAAAAGGGCGATGTGTATCAGGTTAATTTATCACAGTGTTTTAGGCTCGATATAAAAGATATTGTTTTTGATAATGTACAATTATATAAACATTTATGTTGTTTATCACCTGCACCATTTGGTGGATTCATTCAGGCTCGTGATTTTGCGATTGTTAGTAGCTCACCGGAGAGGTTCTTAAGTCTTACAGATGGTGTGCTGCAAACACGTCCGATGAAAGGAACAGCTTCACGTGGGGTGACGGTTGAAAGTGATGAGTGCAATAAAAATAATTTAATTAAAAGTAAAAAAGAACAGGCTGAGCTTTTAATGATTACAGATCTTTTGCGTAATGATTTAGGGAGGGTTTGTGAGTATGGTTCTGTGCATGTTAAATCTGCACGTGATATTGAAGCGTATGCTACTGTTTATCAAACAACATCGACTATAGAAGGTAAACTTAAACAAGAACTTGATGTGTTTGATGTTTTAAGTCAATGTTTGCCGGGTGGGTCTGTAACGGGTTGCCCTAAGATTCGTGCGACAGAAATTATTCGTGAAATTGAGCCAACACGACGGGGCATTTATACAGGTGTGATGGGTTATATCAACTTCTCAGGAGATATGGACTTTAATATTCTGATCCGTTCATTGTTTATTGATCAACAAAGTATTCGTTTTCAGGTGGGTGGTGGCATTGTCTATGATTCAGATCCTACACGTGAGTATGAAGAAACTTTAGTTAAAGCACAGGCGATACAACAAACTATTTTTGATGTGTGTCAGCTAAAAGGCGCGTAGTAACTTATTATGATTATTTTTTTAAATGGAAAATATAAAGAAGCTACGCCTAAAGAAATAGAAAGTCTTAGGCCTGGTGTTTTAAATGCTACAGGTGTTTTTGAAACTATGCGTGTTATTGATGGAAGTGTTGTATTTCTTGAACAACATTTCAAGAGATTCAAATCTGGGGTAAGCGTATTTAAGCTGCCTGTGTCATATGATCTTTATGCTATTGAAACTAAACTTAACCAAGTGATAAAGCGGAATACTATTAACAATGGGCGTATTCGTTTGGCGACTTGGATAAGTGATAAAAGGATATGCTCTGCGATTGTTGTTGCAGAAATTAAGCCGATAGGTAAAGGATTTAAAGCGACTATTGTTTCTACAATACGTAATCCTACATATTATTCACATGTTAAGTCTTTGCGGTATGCGTTGTTTTATAATGCATTAAAAGAAGCTCAGAAAAAAGGATTTGATGAGGCTATTTTATGTAATGATCAAGGATTTGTAGTTGAGGGTGCTACATCTAATATATTTGCGATTAAGAAAGAATGTGTGTTAACATCTCCAGTTTCAGCTGGATGTTTAAATGGTATTACGCGACAGAAAGTTATACAAGTAGCACGAAGAAAAGGGTTTAAGGTTAAGGTAGAGAATATAACCCCAGCACAGCTTAAGCGTTGTGATGAGATTTTTATTACTAATGCGGTTGTGGGGATTATGCCGATTGTTAACATAGATGGTGTTGTAAAAGGTATGAGTTTTAATAACACAACGCAAATATTGCGTAACGCATACAATCAAGAGTTAAAAGTAGCAGTAGTATGATAGAACGACTTAAAAAATATTATTTCCTAATTGAAGAAAGCAATATCTATATCTATACTATAAATATTATGATTAAGTACATACTTCCAATTTTTGTTTTTATGTTTCTCACTTCACCGGCAGCGGCACAAAGTGCTTATGGTTCTAAGCGTAATAATGTAACGGTGTATCAATCGTTCAATGAGATAAAGCGGAGTATTTCTTTTTTACTAAAAGAGAATAATCAACTTGAAGAATATCATAGGGTGTGGCAATCAAAGTTGGGATTAATTCATCAGGAATTAAATCAGAAGCAAGGGGAAGTTAATAATCTCCGACGAAAGTCAGGCTTGTTTATAGAGCCAAACAATTTACCAAATGGTATTCAAAATGATATTGAAGCGCTTAAGAGTGAGGTTTTAATTAAGCGTGGGAGAATGGCGTATTTGCAAGGGAAGTTGATTGAGATGGAAGATAAGCATCAGTTGTGGGAGTTGCAACTTAAAGATTTAGAATATGAAAAGTTACAAGTTGAAATGGGGCAAAGGGAAGATAAGTTTGAAGGAAAAGATGTAGCGATTCGAATGAAAGAAGAAGTATCACGTTTGGAGCAACGCATTCGTGCTTTACAAAAGGAAGAGCAAGAATATTCACAATCTTATCAAGATCTTAAGAGTTTTATTGGTTCTACGAATAGTGGAGTGATCGGAAGGGTTAGAAAAGATATTAATCACTTAGAAGAGACGATACGTAAGCTTCAGAAACAAAAAAAGCTTGTTTATCGCGAGAAAGCAAATTTTAAAGATAAAGAGATATTAGCGGGTCATCTTCATAAAGGTGATATTGAGGTGTTGAGTAAGGAACATGCTGGGCTATCTAGGGGTGTTACGCGTCTTGAGGCGGAATATGATAATGTTAACGCAGAAGCACAAGCTAAGTTGAAGCGTGCGGAGAGTTACCGGAGCTTAAGTGAGGAATTTGTGACTGTGTCTAAGGAAAATCAGCAATTACGTCAGGTTATTTCTGATTTAAGGTCTGAATTAGAGTAATATCTAACTTTAAGAGGTGTCTATTTCACCTTTATTCCCCTGCTTTTTTATGCTTGCAAGCGGGGGATTCTTGTATATACTTGAGGAGTTAGAAATAATATTAGTATTATATATTAGGCTATTTTTAGGAGAAATATTATGGACGAAATTTTAGAGATATTAGCTCAGGATGCGCGTATTACCGCGGCTGAAATTGCGAAAATGACGGGAAAGACTGAAGCGGTGATTAAAAAAGCCATCGTAAAGTATGAAAAAGATGGAGTTATTGTTAAGTACAAGACTTTGATTAACCAAGATTTAGCACGGGTTAAGTCAATATTTGTACGGGCTTTAATTGAGGTAAGTGTTTCGCCAGAAAAAAGTGTAGGATTTGATAAAATTGCTGAACGTATTTATAGTTTTCCAGAAGTTAAAAGCTGCTATCTTGTTTCAGGGGCTTATGATTTCTTAGTTGAAGTTGAAGGCGAAAGTATTCAGACAGTATCTAATTTTATTGCGTCTAAATTATCACCAATGGCAGGTGTACAAAGTACGGCTACGCATTTTCTTTTAAAGAAATTTAAAGAAGATGGGCAAGTGTTACTTAAAAAAGATAAATCAAAACGTTTAAATATATCAATATAATTATGACGCTTGCGCTTGTAGGGATTGAATCCCGCGTGAGGTGAGTGTGTGAAAATAAATGAAATATAATATATCAAAAAAAGTAGAACAATTAGCGCCATCTGGGATTCGTGCATTTTTCGATCTTGTTTTAGGGATGAAGGATGTTATTTCACTCGGTGTGGGAGAGCCTGATTTTATGGCGCCGTGGCATGTGCGTGAGAAATCTATTGATTCTTTAGAACAAGGGTACACGTCGTACACATCGAATAAAGGGATGCCTGAGTTACGCAAAGAAATCACTAAATTTGTGAAGAACAAATACAGTGTTTCTTATGACTGGGATGAAGAGACTTTAATTACCGTCGGTGTGAGTGAAGGTTTAGATCTTGTGATGCGTGCGATTCTTAATCCTGGTGATAAAGTCTTAGTGCCTGAACCAGTGTACGTTTCCTATGGTCCGGTTGTCGAACTTGCAGGTGGCACAGTTGTAACGCTTGAAACAGATATTGATAATGAATTTAAGCTAACGCCTGAGCAGATTGAAAAAGCGTGCACCAAAGGTGTTAAGGCTTTAATGATTAATTATCCATGTAATCCGACGGGAGCATCTTACACTAGAAAAGAATTAGAGGCGCTTGCGAAGGTGGTTAAAGAGAATAATTTATTAGTTATCTCAGATGAAGTTTATGATGAGTTAACGTATGATTTTGATCACGTACCATTCTCAGCACTTAAAGGAATGAAAGATCATGTTGTTTATTTAAATGGGTTTTCTAAAAGTTATGCGATGACAGGATTTCGTATTGGATGGGCCTGTGGTCCTGAGGAAATTATTGCAGCGATGACAAAAATTCATCAGTACACAATTCTTTGTCCAGCAATTACAGGGCAGATAGCAGCTATTGAAGCTTTGTCTAATGGGCAGAAAGAAGTACAGATGATGAAAAAAGAGTATGATCGTCGTCGTCGATATATTGTTGGTGCCCTAAATGATATAGGACTTAAATGTCATATGCCACAAGGTGCTTTTTATGTATTTCCATCCATTAAAGACACAGGCATGTCATCAATGGCATTTGCTCAAGATTTATTAAAAGAAGAAAAAGTAGCTCTTGTTCCAGGTGTAGCCTTCGGTAAGGGGTGGGATGGATGTGTGCGTATATCTTATGCATCAAGTTACAGTAATTTAAAAGAAGCTATCGCGCGTATTGAGCGATTTCTTAAGAGGCGCTCTAATGGGTGAGCATTTAATAAATAAAGATGAAGAATTTGAAATCAATTTCTTTGAAGGCTTACTTGAAAAGAAACCTGATTTTATTGATGCACTTCATGCCTTAGGTGATTTATACACGCGTAATCGGTTGTATCAAAAAGGACTTGAGGTTGATCGTGAGCTTGAAATATTATGCCCAGATGATCCAGTTGTTTTTTATAATCTAGCGTGTAGCTATTCTTTACTTAATCGTATTGATGAATCTTATCGTACATTTAAAATGGCAATTAGACGTGGGTACGATGATGTTGATCACATGGAACATGATTCTGATTTAGATAATCTCAAGAAAGACTCAAGATTTCTACGGTATTATTCTAAAGTTAAGAGTCGCACACTAAATATTCCGCATTCATAAAACTCTTTTGTACTATAGGCAGTATTCTTATGATATCTGGACTTACAAAGAAACGGGAAAAAGAGTTACGTAAATTCACACGTCTTAATGGACGGTTTCCAGTTGAGTTTACCATTGTTCATCTGTATGATGGTTTACCTGGTATTGGGTGGACACCTGCGCTTACACAAAATGTAAGTCAAGAAGGCATCTGTCTCGAGTTTGTTGATATTGATGAAGCTACTTTAAAATATTTACACAAAGAAAATATTCATCTATCACTTAGAATTAATATTCCACCTGATAAGCCTCCTATAAAAGCGGTTTGTCAATTAGCTTGGTTTCATGATTCTGAAGAAGGTGAGAAATATACACTTGGGTTGGAGTTTAAATCTGTCGCAAAGAAAGATATAAGACAAATTTTAACGTATGCACAATGGCTTCATTTAGCCGCAAAGATAGCTGTTCTAATATTTGGCGTAGCTATAATTGTATTTTTTCTTAACGGATTTAGGTGATGATTTATTTGGAGAGTAAATTGTGAAAAGTTATCGCGAAGAGTTATTTTTTAAAACAGATAGTCGCCGTGGGTATATTAATATTACACAAGATGTTCAAGCAGCTATCGGTAAGAGTGGCATTCGTGAAGGCATGTGCTTAGTGAATGCTATGCATATTACAGCTAGTGTTTATATTAATGATGATGAGCGTGGGTTGATTGCCGATTATGATAAGTGGCTTGAGAAGTTAGCCCCGCACGCTCCAATTGATCAATACCGGCATAATGATACGGGTGAAGATAATGCCGATGCCCATATGAAACGGCAGATTATGGGGCGTGAGGTTGTAGTTGCGATTACTGAGGGGCT
>JBLINE010000010.1:0-9614 GCA_047638895.1 Lysobacterales bacterium | reverse complement strand
AAACCCACTGCTGCCTCGTACACAAAGTCTGCTTCTTCTTTAATACGTTTAATACGGTCTTCTTCAGCCACAGATTTTAATGCTAACTCTGTTTCTTGACGCGTACGTCGTTCTTTTTGAACCAATTTAATTTGACGATCAACATCCGCCAACATCTCTTCTTCCTTCGCTAAACCACCTCGCCCCTCAACATCTGCCGTAATACGAGAAAGGTATTTAATTGTTTTTTTATAATCTGGAAACACACGCTCTACTTCTTTAAACTTAGCTTTAGCTTGCGTATAATGACGAACACGATATAAGCTTAAAGCTTCAATATACAAAGCATCCGCCTGATTACGCAAAGCATTACTTCGTTCACGTTCTTTATCTTCCAACCTTTTTTTCCACAGTAATTTCTCTTTCTTTTTTGCTATGCCTTCTTTAAGTACTATCTTCTCAATAATTTCTTGTTGTTCTTTTTGAATCTTTTGATCAATAATCATTAAGTAACTACGCGTAGCTTTATGATTTGGAAACATACCATCAACGCGTTCAAAAGAATTACGCGCCTCAAGCCACTTATTTTCTTTGTAATTATCAACCGCTACTTCATAAACTTCATCTACTTCGTTCGCACTATATCCACGCTCAGCTTCTAAACGCTTAAGATATTGCTTCTTTTGTTCTTTAAATCTTTTGTTTTGACTTTTTGTTTTTTTAAGGCTCGTACTAAAATAATCTTTCATCTCAGGATGCTCTGTAATTCTAATCGCCTTTTCCCACAATTCCTGCGCCTTATCATATCGCTCTTCTTCAAAATACCTCATAGCATCCTCATAATAAGCCCGTGCTTTTTCTTCACGTTGCTGATTACGCCGACGTATTGTTTGTTCTTGTATCTTCCCATCAACCTGTTCAATCTTTGATTTTGATTTCTTTATCAATCGCTGTAAATCAACGATATATCCTTTTTTAGCTTTCTTTTCTTTAAAAGAATCATCTACAGCGAGCGCAGGCAAAACACACAACCCTAGCGAAAGAGATAAAGCGGTAAGAACAAGTGTAATATTTTTAAGTAAGAATTTATTTTTATTTTCGTTCATAAGTTTCTGCACATATAGTAACTATATATTTATATGATTCGAGGTCATTCTATCATGAATTTCGACGCCTCTTCCACAACTTTCTCTAATATTTTTCGTGATTTTTCATACTGCCCATTCTTGTAATATTGGTCCGCCAACACTTTCATTTGTTCTAATTTTTCCTCTAAACCAATACGATCACGAATATATTGAGCCGCCTCTTCAAACATCATTTCCCCTGCAATTACAACATCTTTATAAATAACACGCGCCACTTCATAAGCACCTCTTTCATGAGCATGTTGCGCCATTTTTAAGTTCTCATTTAATGCCATAATAACAGATCCTTTACCACCTTGAAGTTCCTCGTAAACAAGCGCCTTTGCCCAACGCGTTACTTTTTCTTCCACCCATTGTTCACGTGAACGTTCAAGCTCTTCTGGTGTGCGATCATATAATTTACCCGTCATACGAATATAAGGCCCATGCGTACTGTAATCTAATTCAGTCAAGTCATCTGTGAAATCAGTAAAATTATACCCAATGCCAAGTTGCGTATAATCACCCACATTACGTGCCACTTCAAATAACCCACCTGTTTTAATATCTTGCGCTTCTTCAACGCTTAGCATACGCGCTTCCCCAGTAACAGACCAGTCTTTATCAATGTTGTATGTTAAGCGTTGAATCATGAGCCATTTATGTGTTGTTGTAAAATCAAATCCAATTACTTTTTCTTCTGCAATTCGATAAGCAAATTTATCCGCAATTTGCCATTTCTCTGTCACATCATAGATTAATTCCGCAGACATAACATGTGCGCGCTCTTCTTCAATACCCGCATCATCCAACTGTCCATCTGATCCTTTATTTTCTTGATATGTATATTGGCCTAAGAATTGTAGACGATCATGCATAACTGGACGATACGCAGCCCCTAGGGCAAACTCTTTATGCTCTGCTTCGATTTGATCACTATCTGTATTACGCGTTTCTGACAGCTCAGCTTTAGCCGTTAGTGTTAGATCACGATTCACATTCCCTTCAATCGTTTGATAGGCAAGTAACTGACGCTTATCTGTATCCCCGCGATCCATACGCGCTTCAAGTTTTGTTGATGCTTTAAGATTTTCACCCGTCAATTCATTCTTACTTACATAACCAACAGCAACACCATATACTTCTCGATCAGTCTCTGTCCCATCTAAATTCTGAACCTCTGAACGTTCCATGTTTCCTTCAAGCGCCCATTTATCACCAATATCACCTGACAATCCAAAGATATTTGATTGTGATATTTCTTTATCATCTTGTGATTTTTTACGTGTTAATTTTCCTTCTACACGCTGACCATCACCATCCTTAATTAAACTATACGTATTTTCATTTGAAAGCGCGCCTTCTTTTGTTACCGCTTCATTCGTAGCATATCGCCCTTCAACTTGCTTACCATCTTTCGTTCGTATTAAACTATAGGCACTTGTATTATTTGTTGACCCATCATCCTTTTGACCAAAAGTCCGTGATGATGCCATTTTCAATTCTTTATTAATCTTTTTCGTTGTCCCGATTGTAAAACTTGATTCTTGCCCATTAAGCTCTGTTTCACTAACTTCCATCTTCGTCGTTGTTTGTGTGTTTTCATCAAGCTTCTTCTTACCCGCCACACTCATTGACGTACGACGATTTTCAGCTTCACCGTCAACACGCATCTCTCCCGTTAATTCTGTATTATCATCAACCCTAGAAATACCACGTACCGCATAAGCACTTGATTCACTAATACCATCATTACCTAAAATTGCTTCCCCTTCGATCTTATTATTCTCGTCTAATTCTCGAATACCTTTAAGCTTTACATTAGAACGATTATTTTCAAGCGTTGTTTCTGCTTCAATTTTATTTTTATCACTTAACTGAGACTCTCCACGTACAGTAATAGATGTATCCCGCGCACCAGCACCGTCTCGCACAGCCACCTCACTTGATACTGAACCTTTTTCAAGTTCACGTTTCGCTCCTAATTTAACAACGCGTTGTGGTACATCTTCAAATACACCTTCAATACCCACTTTTGTTGTTACTTCCAATTGATCACTTAATTGTAAAACAACCCCAGCCTCAGCATCACCCGACGCATCCTGAATAAGCTCACCATCTCGATCGCGTTTTAATTTATATCCACCAACAAATGATACTGGACCTTCTGTATCAACCCGAACATCTAAATCACCAGTAAAACCATCCTCACCAATAGTCTTCTCCCCTTTGATCGTAATCTTATCTGTCGGACGTGCAACTACAGAAATTGTCGTCTGATCATTATCTTCCCCATCTAATGTGATTTGTTGACGTAATGCAATGTCAACCTTATCAGTTAACTTATAATCCGCTTGTACCGCAATCGTATCTGTAGCTCGATTATTAAGCGTATTAAACTTATCAATTTTTTCCTCTACACCGATACGCTGATATTCTGCAGTAAATTTCAATTTACGTGCTTCGTGCACCATCTGAATAAGAGAAGTTGTTGTTTTCTGTGCTCCCAATTGTGCTTGTGTTTGTAAACTACCATCATCAATAAGCGCTTGAATATCATGACGTACAGTCACACGCGTCTCATCACTATGATCGTAAATCGCTTCGATATTAGTTATTTCTTTGCCCTTTTGTGCCGACGTGGCTGATGAAGAGAAATCTTGTCCGACCCAACGATATCCAGCCTTAACAGCTAATTTATCAAATAATCGCGTATCCCCTTTAATGCCAAATGCAATACCATCATTATCTGCTTCAGTTCCAATTTCCGTAAAAGATAACCCACCATCCGTTGAAATAAACACGCCTTCTTCATTAGATTCAGTACGTGCTACTTCTGCTGTAATAGTTGTATTTTTATTTGGCTTAACCGTTACATCAACTGCTGATAATTTATACTCACCCTCTTCTTGGCTTTCTGTCACAGTTGTTAACCCTACCAATACATTATCTCCCACCGCTTGACGTACGCGCGCACCAAAAGTCGCTTCATCTACCTTGTCGCGTACTTGATACTCATAATCAGCAACAAGATACACTGAATTATCATCCAACAACTCATTACTAATAATGGAATATTTTTCAACAATTGTTGGTAATGGTTTCCAAAATAACACACGCCCATCTTTATAATCCAACTCATAGTCCGCACCCTCTACCATTTCACGTGAGGATAACACTAATCCCGTAATTTTATCACGCACTTCAACTTTAATAACGTCAGATCCTTCGATAATATCTTTATGTCTCATGTAATACAAAGATCCACCTGTCGCTAAGAACTCATTATGCGAATTCTTTTGTTGCCCACGGGCACGAAACGCCATAATCTTTGTTTTAGCATCACCAAATTCCGTGCTACTAACACTTTCAAAATCAATTTTTCCACCATATAAAGAACGTGTATATTTCCCAAACTCTGTCTCATCAAACCCAACACTATAATTACCCCATTTAGCCGATGACTTATCCCATTCAACTAATGCATACAACGCCCCTTGAGTATCTGTTGCTTCATAATCAACCGTTGATTGATCACCATAAACTGGATAATATTCATCTGGATCAAGATTACGGAAAAGTTCTTTACGATCACGATCACTATCAAAACTAGATGTGATTAAATATTTACCTTTAATTTTTCCTTGTGTATAAAAAGCCACTTTCCCATCTTGATAAAATCCAGAAGCCAAAGAGTCTTCCTGCGCTATAGGCTCAATATTACCCTTCGTAAAATTATAACCAATCTTCGCATCTCCTAACCCAACAAAGAATAAATAATCTTCACCAATACGTACTTGCTTTTTATATTGCCTATGTGGTGCCGTCGCATAAACAACCTCTTCTTCAATAGCTTTTATTTGTGTTACTTGATCAATATCTATAGTAATTGTTTTATACGTATCTGTAGCTACTTCAACATCTTTTGCCGTTTGTACAATAAGATCATAATCACCGTGCGGTAAAATAATATCCACAGGCTCTGCTTTTGCTTCATGGATATCTTTACTTTCAATCAATTCACGGGCTGTTAAACCATGATGTTGCACTACTGGAATTTCCGTAACCAACTTATCATTGCGCATAACTTGAACACTGTATAAATCTTCATCTCGCTGATCAAGAATAATGGTTTCACCTTCTATTAAAATCGTTTGAATACCAAGATTATTAATCTTATTCTCTGCAATAATCCAATCCTTATACCCTGCCCGCACCGTATCTTTCTCTTTACCCTCTAGATATTCCTTATAATCTTCTTCCTCTTCAATAATATTAAACAGAATTTTCTTTGCCTTAGTTTCATCAAATTTATGCTTGTTATCAAACATCGAAAGAATATATTGATACTCCCTCTCAGGATCGATGTATTCTTTCTTTTGATTTTTACCATCCCAATAAACCGGATCAAAAATAGTCAATCCATTACCTTCAAATATTTTAATCACTTTATTCGTCAACACTTCTGTGATTTCAAGGCGCCATTTTTCAACAAAAGAGGCATAATTCGTAAAAATGCGAAATTCAAGTGGTTCTTGAAAAACACTACTATACGTAACAGGACCATCACCAAAATAATTCACATTAAGACGTGGCGTAGGTCTTCCTGCATCTTGTTGAAATTGGATGCTTTTCGCAAAGAACTTCTGATCTTCTCCTACAAATGTTTCATAATTAACATGCACACCAAAGTTCACTTTATATGTAGATCCTTGCGTGACATCCACAATCACAACTTTTGGTGTTGTTAAATAACTTTCTTTCGGAAGGCTGCGCTCATCAATACGGAACAGGTGACGTCCAGGAACAATACCTGGCACACTAAATAACCCATTAGCATCTGCTGTTATAATCGTTCCATCTTCCATAGCAATACGTGCATTGGAAATTGGCTCTTCAGCAATAGTCTCACCTTTTAAGAAATCATACACTGGTGGATCTTGACGGCCATTTTCATTTTGATCGTAAAAAACTTTACCCAAAATTGTCCCTAAATCAAATAACGGATCCATTACAACCTCAACCGTTGCGGTTGAACTATTGGAAACAATCGATCCACCCACATGTCGTGCATGTGCAACGTTATCATATTTACCAAAAGTCACACCAGAACCAATAACCATTTGATATTTAAGTACACGTGTTTGACCAGGAGTAAAATCACCGATTGTGAAAATTATTGGGCGACGTCCTGTTGGATCATCAATTGGTATACCATCTAAAATAACACGATCTTCCATATATTTAAATCCAGGAGCCATACGGTCACGAATAAATATGTCAGTAATAGTATTAACCAAATTTAGATTTTCCATCTCAATTGTATACGTTACTATCTCCCCTATTTTTGCTTCTGCTTTATTCGCTGTTTTCTCAATACGTAACAAATTGGCTGTTGAATCCATCGGATGATCCATTTCAATAATCGTACTCGCGACTGTGAAAAGCTCGCCCTTAGAACCCCCAACAACCTCACGTCCTGCTGGAAAAGTAGTTTCCCTAGATGGATACGTAAAACCAGCAGCAGATACCGTAATCGTGTAATTCCCAGGCACTGTTAAGAAACTATAAAAGCCATCTGCGCCAGTTGTCACAGGATTAACATCTGTCGGATGAATATGCGTCCCTGGTATAGCCATTGTTCCAGCTGATGTGAAAATTGTCACCTCTGCGGAAGTCATTGTATCATTCGATAACGAATCAAAAACAACACCAAACGGATCTGTAAATAAAAGCTCTAGTATATTACTCGCTACACCATTAACCGTTACTGATACATAATTCACACCTTTCTTCAAAGCAGTTCCAACTGTAACATCAAATGTACTCGCCAGACTTACAGTACCTGTACCCACTGTTGCTAATAATAAATTCTCATACAAATCTTTAGCAACAAGATCAATCGTTTCATTAGCAAGTCCAGCCCCACTAAATGTAGGTAAAGCTCCGTGAACACGATCACCAGTTACGTGAGATGTGATAGTTGGTTGTTGACTAGCTGTTGGTGCTGTCACTGAAGCAATGCTTGTTATCGCCCCACCCAATGCACCTCCATTAATATATGGACGTAATACTGTGTTTCCAATCGACAATTGATCAATCGCTGCTACTTCAAATCGCCAATTACCACTAGCATCTGCAACTGTTGTACCAATAAAACGTGATCCAGCACGAATTGTAATTGCTTGTGATGGATCTGCTGTACCAATAAGTGTTGGTGTTCGGTCCACCGTACGCGCATCAATTGGAGCAACAATAGCCAATGTTGAAAAAATCCATTGCGCTGTCGCGGCAGCATCACCATCATCATTACTACCACCATTTGTACAACTAAAACAATACAGATCAAAATTATTAGTCGACGTTGTAGTAATAGCTCCGTCAGAAACAGTCACATATTGCACATCTTGATTTACATCAGGAATTTCAAATGTCCATCCTGTCCCACCCCCAGCCACCTTCAACACAATATTTTTACTCGACACACCCGTTACATTAATTTCTCCACCCGTATCAATAACTTGCGTCGAACCATCAGCAAAATTAATCACTTTATTTTCTGCACTAGATTCGAAATTATAAAAAGTGGTATCACCCGTAACTGTTATCGCCTCTGAAGTATCAAACGTAATAGCTCCAGATGAATGTGTGAATGTTGCCCCAGCCCCGAGCGTCCAGTCTCCAGCTACTGTAAAAGCCCCTACACTTGGTGCCGTTAATGTTCCAATTGTCGTTAAAACATCACTATTCGCATCAACCACTGAACCTGCTGCAGATAACACACCACCATTAATAGCCATCGTTGCTGTAACTGTTAGGGCATCTGCATTGGTATTAATATCAAAAATTCCGTCTGTAATAGTTACTAAATTGGCCACAACCAAATCGCCATTCGTTCTAAAAATATCAGCCAAAGCACCAGCCGCATCATTAAACATAATATTGTAATAATCAATTGATCCTGCTGTTGTATTAAGATCAGTTACAGAACGCACATCACTAACCCCATCTCCGTTTCCAATATAAGCAAATGTCCCTGAATCTATATCAATATTTGCAATCGTTAGCGTTTCACTACCAATCAACCGAATACTACCATCCAAACTAAACACATCATCAACATCCATATCAAGACCATTTAACGTAACTGTAGCACTACTCGCAACTGTCAAATCATCTAAATCAATATTCGTTGCTAAAATTGGATAATTTGGCATCGCTGTTGGAATAATCGCACTATCATCAACAATCGGTACCAAACCAAGATCCCAGTTACCTGCCGTATCCCAATCAGTATCGACACTACCATCCCATGTTAATGTCACATTATTAAAGAACCAATTAGTCGTTGAGCTCACAGGACTTTCTGTTGACACACGAGCTAATAAAGCTAACCCGCCACTAGCATCTGAATCACCTACCGTTAAGAAACGTAGATCTTGCAAACCACCTGCCAATAATGTAATTGGAAATTTAGTGCCAGCAATATTACTACGTAACACAAGTGGTTTTGCTGCACTATCTCCATTAATATTTAAATCATTTACAATTGTTTGTGTCGCTGATGTAGTAAACATTAGTGTGTCATTAACACTGGCTGTTTTCGTAAAAACATAAAATGTATTATTCCGATCGCCTAAGAAACTTTGTGCAGAACCATCAAAAACCACTGTACCCATTGAATGTGTAAACGTACCACCTGAGTTATGATTAAAGTTCCCACCTAAAGTGAACGTTCGCCCTGTTATTGGCGCGGTAAACGTCCCTGCAGTTAAAACAAAATCACCATTAAAATCTAAACTACCATTCGTTGACACTAAATCACCACCACCAATGGTTACAGTAGAGCCTACCGTAATTTCATCAACATTCGATGACACATCCAATGTCCCTTCAGTTAAATCAATCGAACCAAAAATATTTAAATTACCTGGTGTAGTATACGTATCTTCACCATTAGGATCACTAAAGGTGACATCAAAATAATCAATATTTGGTATTTCAGGTGTTTCAACAATCGCATCAGCATCTCCAAAAGTAAATCTCCCTGAGTCTGTATCTTCTGTAGCAATCGTCACATTTTCAGCCCCTTGTAAGAAAACCGTTCCTGCGTGAGACATAATGCCATCAACATGCATATGCTTACCACTTAACGTTAATGTTGATCCCGCATTAACAGTTAAATTATTAATAGTTACGTTTGTTGCCGCCACAGACACTAAATCTGGTTGTGTCGTTACATTAGCAATAATAACGGAATCTTCAGCGGCTGGTACAAAACCTAAGTCCCAGTTTGACGCGGTATCCCAATCAGAATCTGTATCACCATCCCACGTAAGTGTTGCCGAACCAAACATCCAATTAATATTATTTTGTGCCAGACCCACAGATTGCTTACCAACTAATGTTAACCCATTAGCAGCATCAGAATCACTAACGTCTAAATAACGTAAAGTTTGCAAACCACCAGCTTGTAGAGTTATATTCCATTGATCCCCTGGTGAATCA
>JBLINE010000009.1:0-9984 GCA_047638895.1 Lysobacterales bacterium | reverse complement strand
AAGCGTTGTATGAATTTCAGAGTTGTATTTGTACAATGACAGGCATGGAAGTAGCTAATGCTTCTTTATATGATGGTGGTACGGCTTTATTTGAAGCGATTATGATGGCGATTCGTATTACCAAGCGTAAGAAAATTGTGATGGATGGTGGTGTAAGTCCGATTCACCGTAAGATCATTGATACGTACACATCAAATTTAGAATATGATTTTGAAGAAACACCAGTTGTTCATGGTGCTAGTGATCGTGAGGCGATCTATAAATTAATGGACCGTGATACAGCAGCCATTATTTTACAGAATCCAAACTTTTTTGGAACAGTAGATGATCATACAGATATTATTAATAAAGCGCATGAGTTAGGTATTTTAGTTATTGAAAGTGTTTATCCAGTTTCTTTAGGGATGATTAAATCTCCAGGAGAAATGGGTGCTGATATTGTGACAGGTGAAGGGCAAAGCTTAGGATTACCACTTAATTTTGGTGGGCCTTACTTAGGTTTTATGGCGACTAAGAAAAAATATGTACGTAAATTACCAGGGCGTATTGTTGGTCAAACAGTTGATAGTGATGGTAAGCGTTGTTTTGTAAATACATTACAAGCACGTGAACAACATATCCGTCGTGAGAAAGCAACGTCAAACATTTGTACTAACGTATCTTTGTGTGCGGTACAAGCGCTTATTTATATGACATTGATTGGTCGTAAAGGCTTTCAGGAGCTCGCACAAACAAACTTAAATAAAGCTGAGTACATGAAGCAGCAACTTGAATCAATTGAAGGTGTTGAAGTTAAACGTAGCTCACCAAGTTTTAATGAGTTTACGGTTCACTTACCAATTGCTGCAGACTTAGTTGTTGAATGTATGATCAAAAAAGGTTTTGCTGCAGGTTTTCCAATAGGACGTTATTATCCTAATATGGAAAATTATATGATTGTGGCTGTTACTGAGAAACGTACTAAATCTGAAATTGAGAAATATGTTGAAGCTTTAAAAACAGTATTAACTGATGAATTGGTAAAAAACTAAAATGGAATTAATTTTTAAAAAAAGTATAGCGGATCGTCAAGGATATCATAATCCACCATCAGATGTTGGTATAAATGCGTCATTACCAGATAACTTACAACGTAAAGACATGTGCGCATGGCCAGAAGTAGAAGAGCTGGATGTTATCCGTCATTTCACAAAACTATCACAACGTAATTATTCTATTGATACACAATTTTATCCTTTAGGATCGTGTACCATGAAATATAACCCACGTTTTACTGAAGATGCCGCACGTTTAGCCGGTTTTAGCCAATTACATCCATTACTGCCTCAATTAAAAGAAGGTGATAAATTTGCCCAAGGAGCGTTACAACTTCTTTATGAACTTGAAGAACTTATGGCTGAAATAACAGGACTTGATTATTTTACAATGCAACCTCTTGCTGGTGCGCATGGTGAATTGACAGGTGTTATGATGATGGCTGCGTATCATAAAGCTAAAGGTAATGATAAAGAATATATTATTATACCGGACTCATCACATGGAACAAATCCAGCAACAGCATCAATTGCTGGATATGATATTGTATCAATTCCATCTGATGCAAATGGTGTTATGGATTTTGAAATTTTAAAGACTAAAATTAATGATAAATGTGCAGGACTTATGCTTACAAGCCCTAACACACATGGTATTTTTAATTCTAAAGTTGATAAAATTGCGGAAATGATCCATGCGGTAGATGGTATTATGTATTACGATGGTGCTAATTTAAATGCTATTATGGGGCGTTGTCGCCCAGGTGATTTAGGTTTTGATGTTATGCACATAAACACGCATAAAACATTCACAACACCACATGGTGGTGGTGGGCCAGGTGCTGGACCAGTAGGCGTAAATAAAAAATTAGAGCCATTTTTACCTGTATCACGCGTGATTAAAAAAGAAGATGGGTCGTTTGCATTAAATTATGATTATCCAGACACGATCGGGTACATTTCTTCATTTTATGGTAACTTCGGTATTCTTTTGCGTGCGTTTGCTTATATTTTAATGGCAGGCGAACAAGGATTACGTGATATTAGTAGTCATGCGGTGTTAAATGCTAATTATTTACGTAAGAAACTTGGTGATATTTATGAGGTTGCTTATGATCGCGTATGTATGCATGAATGTGTGTTTTCAGCTAAATATCAAGCAGAGCGTGGTATGCATGCCATTGATGTGGCTAAATTTTTAATTGATCAAGATATACATCCACCAACAGTATACTTTCCAATGACTGTTAATGAAGCTATTATGATCGAGCCAACAGAAACAGAATCGAAACAAACGATGGATGTTTTTGTACAAGCCATGCTTGATGCGGATGCACAAAGTAAAAAAGAAGGACAAGACTTTTCTAAATTACCAGAAACAACGCCAGTACGTCGTCCAGATGAGGTACATGCCGCGCGTGCGCTTAATACGAATTACTTCGATTCAGAGTAAGTAAACTCTATGTTTCTAAAAGACATTTCATTTGAAACACCTATCAAAAATTTACTTTATGATGATGTATTGCTTCATATAGCGGATAAAATTAAACCCCAAGAATATTTACGATTTTGGGAATCTCCTGAGCCGTTTGTTGTTTTAGGACGCATAAGTAATAAGGAAGAGGATGTTAATTTTGAAACAACAGCGCAAGATGGCGTTGAGGTATTTCGTCGGTCATCTGGTGGCGGTACTGTTCTTCAAGGACCTGGGTGTTTAAACTTCTCATTTATTTTAGATAAAACAAAACGGCGCGAGCTAAATGATTTAAAGCAATCATACAGTTATATTCTTAATAAAGTAATTGAAGGGTTGTCAGTGGGAGGTGTTGAGGCAAAGCTTATGCCGATTTCAGATATTGCTTTAATGAATAATAAAAAGATATCTGGTAATGCACAAAAGCGCGGACGTAACTTTGTTTTACATCATGGAACGATCATGTATGATTTTAATTTAGATAACATCGCCCGTTATTTAGGTATGCCCAAAGATATGCCAAACTATAGGGATGCGCGAACGCATTTAGATTTTGTTGCAAATATTAATATGACGTGTGATACAATAAAAAAAAATATTATTAAATCTTTTGATGAATCTTTAAAAGTGAGTAAGATAACAGCTGAAGAAGAAGGATTTCTTCAAGATTTTGTGCAATCGAATAAAATTACTGTTTAAAAAACTTAACAGGAGATAAAGATGAATAAATACGTACTTTGGGGATCTTTATTTTTACTTATTGTTTCAACAATGGGCGTTGAAGCACAGCTTATCAATCATGAGCGACGTGCTAAGTATCAAGGAAGTAAACAAGTAGCGCTTGCGAAAGTGGCTACAGTAACGCCTGTGTTTAAGAAAGCGCCAGTATTAAAGGCACGCTATGATGCGCCTAAAGTTGTTAAAGAGGCAGTTGTTTTGTCTGTAGAGCAAGAATTTATCCGTTCAAATATTGCGGTTACTAAACGTAGTGAACGTGTGTATGATTACAATCAGGATGGTATTTTTCAAGAAGATGAAATTAAAGAATACTTAAATGATGTGGCAGATACTGTTGAGGCGCGCGGTCAATATTCGGCCAAAACAAAAACCTTAAAGTATTTTGATGCAAATAACGACGGACGCATAAAGGTTGATGAGGTTGATTTAATTAAAGCCGCTATTCAATAAATTTATATAAACTTTAGAGTAGCATGCCATAGAAAGTGGTTTAACATTTAATCGTTAATGAAATTACATACACTCATATTAGTTTTTGTAGTAACAGTATTTACTATGTCCTGTAATAACAATACTTCAGATCAAAATAATAATAAGACTTCGTTTAAGCATGTTGATAAAGACATGATAAAGGATGAGGCATATGTTTCTTATATTAATTTCTTCGAAGAAGTGTATGACACAATGACACAAAGTTATTATAAACCGATTGCCCGTGAAAACTTTGATCGGTTTATTGATATGTTTAATAATAAAATATATGCGCAATTAAAAGGTCAAGGTAAGTCAAATAATTTTGTTAAGTGGCGTAGTACGGCATTTTTAATTGATCACTTAAAAGACTCCGAAGATATATTTTCTGCATTCTTTCCACCAAAGCCAGCTAAAGAATATGAGCAAACAGCTTTGGGTAAGCGTGTTGATTTAGGTATAGAGGGTGAATTAAAAGATGCGGGGTATTTAGTATCAAATATCGAACCGCGAGCTGATGCGTATGATAAGGGTTTACGTAAGAATGATCTTATTCTAAAAATAGATGATCGCGATGTCTTAACTTTAGAGAAAGAAGTGATTGAAGAGTTATTGCGGCCGATGGAAGGTGCTGAGGTTGCGTTAAATTATGTCACACGAGAGCAATTAGCCAAAGAAATTACAGTAGTTAGTAAGGAATATTTTAAACAAATGACGTTTATTATACCTACTACTTTACCTGGCATCTACGGCCTTAAGGTTAAGCGATTTAATCGTAAGACATCTGATGATGTGTTGCGTTTTCTAACATTTTTTAAGAATGATAAACCTAACGGGCCAATGGCAGGGTTAATTTTAGATATGCGTGGTAACCCAGGTGGGCCACCACTTGCGGCTCGTGAAATATCGTCGTTCTTTTTGACACCAGGTGAATTACTTACTTCTTTTCAGAAGCATGATCAAGAGCCTATTGAGCTTGATGTACCAGAAATACCAGAAAAGTTTCATGTGCGCGTACCAATGGTTATTTTGATCGATAATGATAGTGGTAGTGCTGCTGAGATGTTTGCAGGAATTATGCAATTTCGTAAGCGTGCTGTGTTGATGGGTGAAAACTCAGCGGGACAGGTTATGCTTAAGAGTATGTTTCATTTCTCAGATGAATCGATGGTGCTTTTAATAACACAACGTGGTCATTATCCTGATGGGAGTGTTTATACCTTTGATGGATTGACTCCAGAGCGATATGGTGATCAAATGGGTGGTGACGATATTGTGAATTATGCTTCTAAATACTTAATTTATATGAATACACAAAAGAACAATGAATAGCAGTTCATTAAGCATTGATCCTTCAAACAATCAAACAAAGAAGCGCCTTTTGACGCAAATACTTATTATTATTCCTGCTTATAACGAAGCAGAAAGCCTTCAACAATTAATCTCAGAGATAAAATCTTTAAATAAAAAAGTATCAATACTAGTTGTTGATGACGGTTCAAGCGATCATACAACCTCTGTAGCGTACGATATGGGTGTTAAGGTCATCACACTACCTTTTAATTTAGGTATAGGTGGCGCTGTGCAAACAGGATATAAATATGCCTATGATAAAGGGTATGATATTGCTGTTCAAGTTGATGGTGATGGACAGCATGACGTTACATATTTAAGTAAGTTATTAAAACCTATTCTTACAGATCAAGCAGATATGGTTATTGGTAGTCGTTTTATGACAAATGAATTGGGTTATAAGTCATCTTTTGTGCGTCGCATTGGTATACGTTTTTTTTCTAATCTTATTAGTTTTTTAACTGGTAATGTTGTCACTGATCCGACATCAGGGTTTCGTGCGGTTAATAGTAAGTTAATCAAAGTATTTGCGAGGTATTATCCTCAAGATTTTCCTGAGCCAGAGGCTATTATGGTTGCAGGACGTAAAGAAGGGCGTATTATGGAAGTTTCTGTGAAGATGCGTCCACGTGTAACCGGAAGTAGTTCTATTCGATATTTAAAAACATTTTATTATATGACAAAGGTGACTCTTGCTTTGTTGATTGAGAAATTAAAATAATGGTAGTAACACGGATACTTACACTTATATTAGCTTCGGTATTTTTTCTATTTCTTCTAGAATTAATTCGTGAAGAAAAATTAACGTTTAAATACGCAGTTGGATGGTTGGTCCTTGCGATTTTAGCTTTCCTTGGGGCTATTTTTGATGGAGTATTGTTTGAGCTTTCCCATATTTTTGGATTTGAGTTAACAAGTAATTTTATTTTCTTTAGTATTATTAGCATTCTTGTTTTTATTAGTTTGATGATTACTATTTTTTTATGCCAACAAAATAGTCGTAACGATACGATTGCACAAAATTTAGGCACACTCGAGTTTGAAATTAAAGAATTAAAAACACAACTGCAAAAGGAACGTGATGACAAAGATAGCTACACCTCAAGCGAATGATTGGGACAATTATTGGAGCTTAGATAGGACGGAACGATTTACTAAAATAAGTTGGTCTAAGAAACGTATTATGAAAATTCTTAGTCGTTACTTTGGTAAGGGTAGTTCTATTTTAGATGCGGGATGTGGTAGTGGTTTCTTTTCAGCTTACTTTTGTGATGAAGGAGCAGATGTTGTTTCACTTGATTACTCCAAGGAGGCGTTGGATATTGCAAAAAAATTAACGCAAAATAAAACGATAACGCTGCAAGCAGATTTAACTGACCAAGCTATGAGCGCAAGTGTCGATCGAAAGTTCAATCTTATTTTTACAGATGGATTGTTTGAGCATTTTTCCGACGGGGTTCAGGATACTATTATGACAAATCTTAAGAATCTTTTAAGTGATGATGGGGTTATTGTAACATTTGTTCCTAATCGTTTCTCACCATGGGAATTGATTCGTCCGTTCTTTATGCCAGGTATTGAAGAAGATCCATTTGTATTGTCTGGATTGATGAAACTTAATGAGCGTAATGGGTTATCTGTCGGTGAAAGGGGTGGAATTAACACTATTCCATTTGCTTTATCTCCTGACCGTTTAGTTGGATCGTGGTTCGGTATGTTACTTTATACGATTGCCAAAGATGATAAATAAAAACATCAGTGTTGTTATTCCTGCCTATAATTGTGCCCATATAATTAAAAAAGTTATTAAGGCGTTGCTTAATCAAACAGTTCCGTTTAAAGAAATAATTATTGTTGATGATGGGTCAACAGATAATACGGCGGATGTTATTAAGTCTTTCCCAGAAGTAATTTATGTGCATCAAAGTAATGCTGGACCTGCTAAGGCACGGAATACTGGGTTTCATAAATCAGTAGGTGATTATGTTTTCTTTACAGATTCTGATTGTGTGGCGTATGAGGATTGGATTGAAAAAGCAATGGTTCATTTTGATGATTTAAATGTTTCGGTTGTAGCGGGGAGTTACGGCATTGCGAATGATGATAGCGTTTTAGCGCGTTGTATTCATGCAGAGATACGTTATAGACATGAAAAACTAATGCCGTGCAATCCTAAAGCGTTTGGTAGCTATAACTTTGGTGTTAGGCGAGAGATATTTGAAAAAGTAGGTGGGTTTAACGAAGAATATCGCCATGCTAGCGGTGAAGATAATGATTTAAGCTATAAAATTGGAGCTCTCAGGGGTAAGATTTATTTCGAAAAAGATGCATTGGTAGGACATTTTCATACAACAAAGGTATGGAAATATTTGAAAGAGCAGTATCGTCATGGGTTTTGGCGTGTGAAAATGTATAAAACACATCCCAATATGATGAAGGGTGATGATTATACTTTTTGGAAAGATATTATTGAGCCACCAATCGGTTTGATCATTATTGGGTTATTTTTACTTTCAGTTTTTGGGTTGGGTTCGGAAAACGTAGGTAAATATGCGCTTATGAGCTTAATTTTAATGGAAATTGTATTTGGGTGGCTATTTATAAGACGTTTTTTCGAGGGCGTTTATTATGGGTTTGTTATGCTCTTACGTAGTTTTGGTAGATTATTTGGTTTTTTAATAGGAATCACGCTAGTAGTATTATTTAAGAAATTTAAGTGATTAGTATATTGGTTTATTAATTCGGTTTTAGTGTAATAAAAATTAACTGACTTTTTCGTTTTTTAAATTCTGATTTATTTTGTATTATTTATTTTTTTGTTCTAAGAAGATATTTTCAAATAGTTTTTTTGATCCTAAGTTCATTAATCTAATGTAGTTATGGTTTTGTGAAAGTTTAAAGTAGTGAGGCTTCTTGTGTATAAATTGCGCAGAGTTATTTGTAATTAGTTATTTTAATATACATTTTCTTTAGAATGAGGGTTTGAGGTTGGATTTTTATGATTTTGCCTCGACGAGATATATGTGACTCATTGCTTGATAGCCTTTTAAGTAAAAAAGAATAATTTTAGCTTGATATTACTTGTATAATTTATAAGATTGTATATATGGTGAAAGAACAAACAGCAGAAGAAAAATTATTAAAAATGATTCAGGAATCTTCAGGTGGCGAAGGTGATACTAAAACTGTACATCCTGATTCTGGTTTAAAAAAGAAAGCAACTAAAAGAAAAACAAATTCTTTAAGCATTGTTAAGCTATCTAATAAAATTTTAATACTTGGAATTATTGTGGCTATCGTTATTTTATTTAATCATTTTAATGATAACAATAAATTAATGACTACTTCAGTAGATGTTTCAGGTATGCAGGATATATCTAAAAAGATTGTTCGTTCTGAATTTATATTACCAATAATGCAAAGACTTTCTTTTTATGTTTCAGGCATTAGTGGTCGAAACATATTTCAGCCGTTTGAAACTAAAGAAATAGAGATTTTAGATAATGAAGGCACTAAAACGAGCCGTACAATAGTTAAAAAAACACGTAATTTTCGTTTGGTTGGGGTTTCTTGGCTAAACACCGTTGACTCAGCTTCAGCAATGATTGAAGATACAAATAAAAAGGTCACTTACTTTCTTCGTAAAGGAGAAAAAGTGGGCGATGTTACTGTTAAAACCATTTATGCTGATAGTGTTGAACTTAGCTATCAGAATGAGGAGATAATAATTCGTTATGATAAGACAAAAATGTAAATTCAAAATTGTTTCATTTTCAGTGCTGTTTTTTGCATTTACGTTGGTGCAACTTTCTGTAAATGCGCATGCTAAAAGTTCTCCTAGGCCAATTGTAATTAAACAGCTTAATGAGTCGATTTTCAAGCGTATGGAGCGTGAGATCACGCTTGATGTACGTGATATGAATATCGTCGACGTTATTAAGTTTTTGGCGCTTAAAGGCGAATTTAACGTTGTTATTAGCCCAACTGTTGAGGGTCGAGTTACGGTTTTGTTAAATAATGTTAATATCAAGGATTCGTTGGATATTGTTATTATAGCAAATCGTTTAGCTTATAAAGTTGAGAACAATATTGTGCAAATTTTTAGTTCTGCAGAGTATGAATCAATTTATGGGAAAAGATTTAGTGACAAAACACAGGTTGAAATCATTCATCTTAAGTATTCTAAGCCAAGCTATGTTTTGGCTGCTTTAGACAACATCAAAAGTAATGTAGGGAAAATTATTATTGATGAAGACACAGGTTCTGTGGTTATGATTGACACAGCTGAAGCTATTAAATTAATGAAGGAAGCGTTAGTAGAAATTGAAAAACCATTAGAAACTATCACTTACGCATTACAGTACGCGAAAGCTGATGTTGTAGCGGAAAAATTGCGAGCTCGAATAGATGCAAAAGCGGTAGGATCTATCACGCCTGATGAGCGTTCTAATAAACTTATTGTACGTGCTTATCCTGAGCGTACTAAAGAGGTTTTAGCAATACTTAAAAAATTAGATGTAGCTACTAAAGAAGTAATGGTAGATGCGCGTATTTTACAAATTGTACTTAAGCCAGAATATGATGTAGGTGTTGATTGGCAAGTAGATTTTGGCAAAAGTAGTGATGCGCCACGTTTTAGTAATCTTTATATGGATGCAGATAATATATCTGCAAGTGATAATTTATCATCGACGTTTGCCTCAGTGGCTGTTGGAGATATATCTACAGATCAATTCGAAGCTAAGATTCGTTCATTAGAACAAGTAAGTGACACAAAGATACTTTCGAATCCTAAAATTCTTGTCACTAATAATGAGGAAGCGAAGATCCATATCGGAGACACTGTTCCTTATATTATATCTACAACATCAGGAACTGGCGATAATGCTATTACGAGTGAAGATGTACGATTTG
>JBLINE010000008.1:0-10555 GCA_047638895.1 Lysobacterales bacterium | reverse complement strand
GATTGTTATGGTGACATTTAAGACAGATAAAACGAGCGAGCTAGAGGGTTTTTAAGCAGGCTCGGCATTAAAGAAATAAGTTAATTTAATTAAGTATAAAGGCTAACACTTTGAAATCGTTAAAAGATATTGTTTGTGAGATTCAGAAACATGATGTAAATGAGTTTCGACCTATATTATTTACACATAAATCAATCACACTTGCCATGGCTTATCTTAATGAGAAAGGCTATGAAGATATGGCTACTTATTTAGGTGAGCTTGCGGAACGTAACAAAATAATACAAGGGCCAGTTGAAGGCTTTCTTGCGGCTGCTTGTCATATAAATGAGTATGAGCATATTGTCCTAAGCACAAAATATGAAGAGTACAATACAGTAGAAGAAATGGCTAAAAGTATTGTTCATGAGATAGGTTTGACGGAGAGATTTAAAAAAGCAGATGAAGAAGACAATGGTTTAACAAAGGGTATGACACAATGGCTTAAGGTAAAAGAAGAGCAGCAAGTTGAGGGTGAAGATGAGCAAGAAGGTAGCAAGCAGACATTAGTCACAGATGTTAACGCGGAAGAAATTATAAATACTACCGACAAGACACTTGTAGAGCCAGCCATAGAGCAGGTACTATTAGAAAATAATTCAGCAGAAACAAAAAAGCTTAAAGAAGCATTACCAGTTGATAAAGAAGAGAGTGAGCCGGTAATAATGCGCAGCGAGCTCTCACCAAGAAAATCCCTTGTCGAGAATTTACTAATTTCGGGATTAATAAATCAAGAACAACTTGAAGATGCGAAAAATAAACAAAAAGGTTTACAAAAATCATTAGAAGAAACTATTGTTGAGTTAGAATTTATTACCGAGGATGATTTATGTGAGATCTCTGAAATTATTTTTGATATGAAAGCACAAACATTTAAAGGTGATGACATTGATGCTGAATCGTGTCAGTTAATCCCATACATTTTAGCTAATCGGCATGGTGTATTTCCAGTAAGGCTAGAAGAAGATAACTTGATATTAGCGATGAGTAATCCGAAGAACATTTTAGCCCTTGATGATATTCGTCAAATTGTTTCTCATAAAATTGTTCCAGTCTTTTGTATGGCTAGTCATATCAGTTGTTTAGTTGATGAAAATTATACTGCGGCAGATGAAGTATATGGATTATTTAAAAATGTCGATGAGGAAAGTGTTGATGTTGTTGATCTTGGTGTTAACCAAAAAAAAGATATAACAGCAGATGCTTTAATGGTGGAGATGGATTCTGAGTATGTGGGTGGTGTTTCAGATCAAGAAAAACCAGATGTGCCTGCAGAGTATCAAGCTTTACTTGAAACAGAATCTCCGATAGTTAAACTTGTCAATCTTATTTTGAGTGATGCTGTTAAAGGGCGTGCTAGTGATATTCATATCGAAGCACGGGAACATATTATAGAAATTCGATATCGTGTAGATGGTGATTTAAAAAATATCATGAAGATTCCGGTAAAGTTTCATAAACAAATGGTTGTGCGTCTTAAGATTTTATCTAACCTTGATATTGCTCAAGACATTACGCCGCAGGATGGACGTATTAACTTAAGAATCAATGGTAATAAGATTGATTTTCGTGTTTCAACAATCCCGACGTTTCATGGTGAGAAAATTGTAATGCGTATTCTTGATGTTTCAACCGCTAAAGTACTTTTGGATGATGTTGGGTTTAGTGGTGATGATAAGGGTAAATTTATTGAGGCGATTAAAGAGCCACAAGGTATGGTCTTTGTAACAGGACCAACAGGATCTGGGAAAACATCAACGTTATATGCCGCGTTAAATCATATCAAAGGGGAAACCACAAATATTGTAACCGTTGAAGACCCTATTGAATTTGTTCATGAAGGTATTAATCAAATTCAAATAAATGCAGCTCGCGGGGTAACATTTGCTAGTGGGTTACGCAGTATATTACGCCAAGATCCGAATGTTATTTTAATTGGAGAAATTCGGGATAGTGAAACTGCTGAGATTGCTGTGAAAGCATCGTTAACAGGACATTTAGTATTGTCGACATTACATACCAATAGTGCTATTGGTACGATTACACGATTGGCCGATATTGGTTTAGAGCTTTATCAAATTGCGTCAGCAGTAATTATAATTGTTAGTCAGCGATTGGTAAAAAAAATATGTGAAGAGTGTAACGAGGAATATTCGCCAGATGATGTGTTTAAAGAGCAATACAAAAATGTTATTACACGTTTCAATTTAAATAAGTTTTATCATGGTAAAGGATGTCAGGAATGTAGTTTTACTGGATATCGTGGACGTATAGCAGTTATGGAAATTATGAAAATAACAGAGAAGTTAAAGAGCATGATTTCTAAGAACGCACCAGATGAAAAATTACTAGAGCAAGCTAAATCTGAAGGGATGAAGACGCTTCTTGAAGTGGGTGTTGAAAAAGTGACTAGTGGTATAACATCTTTAGAAGAAGTAATTAAGAGCTTAGGAAATATTGAGGAAGAAATAACAGAAGATGGCAGTGCTAACACTATTACTACGTCTAAAGTAGTTGAAGAAGAGAATAAAGACGGAGTCAGCATCACTGAAATAACGCCTGCGCGCGTAAAACCTTTAGTTTTAGCCGTGGATGATGAAGATGATATTCGTAAAATTCTGGTTAAGTATTTAGAAATGGGTGGCTATGATGTAATCCAAGCGATTAATGGAGAAGAAGCCATAAAGATCACGCATCAAAAGAAACCTGATTTAATTGTGATCGATGTTATGATGCCAGTGATGAATGGGTTTGAGGCAACAAAAATATTACGGTCAAAACTTGAGACAGCGGTTATTCCAATTGTTATGTTAACGGCTAAGACGAACAAAAATAGTGAGTTAGCAGGACTTGCTGCAGGCGCCGATGATTATTTAACAAAACCTTTTGATAAAGACAAATTACTCGCCCGTATAAATATACTTCTTAAAAGAAAGAATTAAAGTATGGCGCAAGAAACTGATTATAAAAATATATTCCAGCTATCTCCTGCTGCATTCTTACTTTTAGATGGTGATGGTGTTATTCTCGACGTTAATGCTAAGACATGTGAATGGGTTAACGCAAAGAGTGAAGATGTGCTTGGTAGAAACATCTTTACTTTACGAACATTACCTAAAGAAAGTAAAGTAGCTATTCTTGAAAGATTTTCAGATCGTGATGAAGGTATTGTGATTGAGCCTTATAGTATTGTTTTTCATTTAAAATCTGGTTCACAATTAATTGGTACTGTTTCAGAAACACCGATTTATGATGATAAGAAGAAGCTTAATAAAGTTATCGTTGTTATCTCAGATATTACTAACCTAAATATATCTGAGAGAAGCGACGATGATAAAACATCAGCGCCACAAATAAAAAGTAGTGAATATGCTTCTAAAGATTTAATTTATCGTGCAATCTTTGATGATTCTCCCGTGGCTATTATGATTGCGAATAAAGATGAAAAAATTGTGTCATGGAATAAGTTTACAGAAGAAATGTTAAAGAAGACTGAAAAAGATTTACAACTTGCGTCTGTTAAGTCTTTGTATCCAGAAGAAGAATTAGATAAGATGAAGTTAGATATTCGTAAAGGTGCGCAGCATGGCCGTGTTGAAACGAGTATGATTCGAGGAGATAATAGTTTAGTTGACGTAGATTTAGCAATTAGTCCTTTTCATGATAAAGAAGGAAACATTACAGGATCTATTGCTATTATTCGCGATATTACACAACTAAAGGAAGCTGAAAAAGTTATGTTAAAGGCTATGAAGTTGAAAGATAATTTCATGTCGATGGTTTCGCATGAATTACGAACGCCATTAACTGCTATTAAGGGTAGTTTAGGTATCATTGCTGATGGTGGTGTAGGAGATTTAGGAGATGATGCTAAGGATTTTTTAAATACAGCGGTGAGAAATGTTGGTCGTTTAGAGGTGTTAATCACCAATGTACTTGATTATCAACGTTTAGAGACCGACAGTGAAAATTTTAACTTAAAGAGAGATAATATTAATACTGTTATCGCAATGTTAAGGGGTAGTTTAGCACCAAACATTCAAGAAAAAGGACTTTCTTTTTCTGTAGAATTATCCAAAAATTTACCTGAGTCTATGATAGATAATGAAAAGATCACTAAAATGATAGAACATTTAATTGATAATGCGATTCGATTTACAGAAAAAGGTAGTATTACAATTAAGACAGAAGAGAGAGATGGCGGTGTGTTAGTTTCTATTAGTGATACGGGCGTCGGCATTCCAGAAGAAGATTGTTTGTTTTTACTTGAAAGTTTTAGGCAAGGCAGTGAAGGAGATGGACGACGAACAACAGGAAGTATTGGACTTGGTTTGCCAATTTCTTGTAAGATTATTGAGAAGCATCATGGGAAAATTAATGTTAATTCAGAAGTAAGCAAAGGAACAACGGTATCCTTTTATTTACCACAAGCAGGAAGCAGGGGAATTTAAGTTATGAGTAAGAAGATTCTGATCATTGATGATGCGCTTGATGTGATCAAGATATTATCATTCGTTTTAGAAAAAGAAGGGTATGAGGTGCTTACGTCACAAGACGGCGTTGAAGGGCTTGAGCTGATATTAACACATAAACCAGATGTTGTTTTACTCGATCAACACTTACCAGGTAAGAGTGGTGTTGATATTTGTAAAGAATTAAAAGAGATAGATGAATTTAAGGACACACCAATTTATTTCATTTCTGGGAGTGAAAGAAATGAGGTTGACGATATGATTATTGAAAGTGGGGCGTTAGGTAGTATTCCTAAGCCATTTGATATGGATCAAATCAAACAAACAATTAGCCAGGCGGTTAAATAATTATGAGTGGTGAATCAGTAAATATACCACAAGTATCCTACCGATAGCCTTCGTATCGGCATGATTTATTAGAACAATCTTAATACTACTTTTAGGTTTATGAATAAATAGTTACAGGCACCAATTAATGGCGTGATCTAAATAGTTAGTCCGTGCCTATCACTATTTATTGTCAGTTGAAGTTAGAAAAAGATAACATATAAAGAAAATAATTCTTATGGATGAAAGTTTAAAAAAAGTTTTTGTAATTGGAGGTGGGGCAGCTGGAATGATGGCTGCTATTTCGGCGGCAACGCACGGGTCTGAAGTTACTTTGTTTGAACGTAATGATATTTTAGGGAAGAAGGTTTTACTGACAGGTAAAGGGAAATGTAATATTACGAATGCTTGTTCGAAGGAAGATTTCTTTGTTCGTTTTGCAAAGAATGGACAGTTTTTACGTGATGCTCTTAAAGCATTCTCTAGTAAGGATGTACTTACCTTCTTTAAAGAACAAGGTATCGAATGTCAAGTTGGCCGTCAGCAAAGAGTGTTTCCACTTACGCATGAAGCACCAGATGTTGTAGATGCTTTAACAAATGTTCTTCGACAAAAGAAAGTTTGTATTAAGTATCATTCTAGAATTAAAGATTTAATTATACGTGATAATAAAGTTTACGGCATTAAGTTCGAAGATGATGTTGAGTTACCGTGTGACAGTATAATACTTGCCACAGGTGGGGCTTCTTTTTCAGGTACTGGATCGTCAGGAGATGGTATTGATATTGCTGAGAATCTAAATCATAGAAAGGTTTCTCTGCGCCCATCACTTGTACCACTTATCACAAAAGAAAAATTTCCAGCACAACTACGTGGATTCTTCCTTAAAAATGTACGGCTAACATTTAAGCATGGTAAGAAAAAGAAAGTCACACCGATTGGTGAGATGATGTTTATGCTTAATGGAATTTCTGGAGCCCTGTCACTTGAGGTAAGTGGTGAGGTTGTTGATTGGTTGGCTAAAGGGGAGAAGGTTCATGTAAGGATTGATTTAAAGGTAGGGATGACGGTTGAAGAAGTGAACGCACGTTTAACACGTGACTTAAAAGCAACACCTAAGAAAAATATTAGTTTTGCTGTAGCTAATTTTCTTCCTAAGATATTTATTGATACTTTTTTGAAATTAGTTAATATCGAACCTTTACGATTATGTGAAACTATAAAACTTAAAGAGATTAATAGACTCACAGAATCATTTAAAGCGTTAACACTTGAAGTTGTTGGTTCTAGACCGCTTAATAGTGGCATGGTGACACAAGGAGGTGTTTCGCTCAAAGATGTTAATCCAAAAACAATGGAATCACGTGTTGTTAGTAGTTTGTATTTCACAGGTGAGATGATGGATATTGATGCGGATACAGGTGGTTTTAATCTTCAAGCAGCCTTTTCTACAGGCTATTTAGCAGGTCTTTCTGCATCCCAATAAATGAAGGTAATTTCTTTCCTATAGTCTTAGTTATGTGTCGTCTACTGTATATCTAAATTATAAATAAGGTTCAGGAAAATATTATTTCTTTGTGATCCAAATAAATAACTACTAAAATTGACATAAGTCCATTATTATCAATGGTTTATATTAATTTTTAAGGCCATTTTAGTAGTGAGGTGGATTTGTGCCATACTATTGTTTCTTGTGGCTCGCATTGTATACTTTTTACGGTGAATCAATACCTAATTTAATAGGTTATTTTAAGATAGAAGACATTTAGAATGAGCACACAGCTGCGTCAAGTTATTTATGTTTTTGTAATTAATATATTCTTAAGACAATCATTAAATAGTTATAGTTGTATAGATAATAAATACTTTTCTATAAATTGGTAATTATTATGAATAAAAATATATGTTTAGTATTGGTTGGAGTTTTGATTTTATCTTTAGCTTCTGTAAGTGAAGCTTCTGATGTGACTGTCGATCAGTTAAAACCAGGTAGTATGGTTAAACCTACGGATGATTTTGTACCCATTTTACTTAAAGGTATGACAATTTATCCTAATGAACCGCTACGCCTTGATTTTATTGTTGATAATGGGTTTAATGATTTCACCGCAGATGAGCGTAAGGATAAGGCAGGAAAACTATTACGCTATTTTATGGCAGCACTTACTATCCCAAAGTCAGAGTTATGGGTTAACTTATCCCCTTATGAAAGTGATCGCATTATCACCGAAGCATTGAGTCGTACAGAGCTTGGGCGTGATATGTTGCTTGAAGATTATTTACTTAAACAATTAACAGCAAGTTTAATGCATCCCAAAGAGGAGCTTGGTGCAAAGTTTTGGCAGAGGGTACAAGAAAAAGTGTATGAGCAATATGGTGTTGCTGAGTTACCAGCTACTACCTTTAATAAGGTATGGATCTTACCTAATAAAGCGGTTATTTATGAGCATGATAATAGCGTCGAGATTGTTGATTATTCTTTAAAGGTTATGTTAGATCAAGATTATATGGCGCTTAAAGAACATAAGAAAGAACAGTTTGGTTATTCTCAGAGAGAAGAGTCTGAAGAAGAAAAAGAAATGACAGCGCTGACATCAACGATTATAAGAGATTTAATTGTTCCTGAAATTGAGCGTGAAGTAAATAAAGGTGATAATTTCACATTGTTACGTCAGATTTATAATTCTCTTATTCTAGCTAAGTGGTATAAGGAGACTATTACTAACAGTGTTTTTTCACAGGTGTATGCTGATAAAAACAAAGTCTTTGGCATTGATTTAAGTGAACCTGAGATTAAGGACAAAGTGTATGAAAAATACTTAGAAGCATTTCAGGTTGGTATATTTGATTATATTAAAGAAGAATATGATCCTGCTACGCAGGAGATGGTTTCAAAGAAGTATTTTTCTGGCGGTATTTCAGGGTTGATGGATGTGCCTTTAGAGCGTGCATTGGTGAATACATCTATGGGATTTAAAGGTGATCGTGCAGTTCTTCAAGTAGGCAATATTGTCCATAAGAATATTGATAAGGCTGTCTTAACTAAAGCCTCAAGCGAGGATCCTGGAACTGAAGATATTAGGATGATGGATATGTTATTTATGCAGGCGCAGAAAAGGGAAAGATGGCCGAAGAATAAACATTTAAAGTTAGAAATTGTTGCTGATGCCATTATGGAAATATTAAATGAAGGAGAAAGTACTGTTGAACTAGAAACAGTTAATAATTATTTAATAAACATTTCAGGATACCCAATTCTTGGTAATAAACATTTAGGTGTTTCAGAGCCAGTTGAGCTCTCTGGGGTGTCAAAAGGCGAGGGAGTAGGCATTGGTAAAGCGGTTTTCTTTGAACGTGAAGATGCTGTTTTCACGTATCCTTTTGTTGCACCGTTAGATACTCAAGAACAAAGAGACAAAAACATTGAATATGAGAGAGAATTGGTTGACAGTACTTTCGATAATTTTTTCGATCATGAAAGTACTGTAAAGGAGCATCCTAGTTATAAAGATGCTGTTAAGGAGATTAAGGCATACATTCATGAACATATTAATTTAAGAATGGAATTTGCTTATCGTATTGTGCATGAATTGGTAAGAAAACCAAATAATACATTTTTAGAAGACTTATATCTTGATGAGACATTGCCAGATCATTTTGTAAGTACTTTAAAACAAGAATTACTTGAAGTTTATATACCTGCGCTTGTGGCTAATCATCAAGGGGATCCTAATGAACATAGTTTCTTTAGTAAAGATGAAAAATTATACGAACGATTAAAGTTCTTCCGTAGTGTGTGGTCGGTTCTTATTACACATCCTTATGCGTTGAATTTAATGAGAGAGTATCAAAGTTT
Source organism: Lysobacterales bacterium (assembly GCA_047638895.1). Classification (GTDB taxonomy): domain Bacteria; phylum Omnitrophota; class Gorgyraeia; order Zapsychrales; family Zapsychraceae; genus JANQNA01. Next base: position 1,861 of record JBLINE010000008.1, on the reverse strand, counting down.
GCTGGTAAGGCGCTTAAATGATCAAGATTTATTGAAAGGTGAGTCGGCTAAAGGTGGTGGGGCTGATTCAGTTGTGATTATAGCATTAAGACGTGATATTGAAAAAGCAGATAAAAGACTGCATATATTAGATAAAGAAATTAATTCTTTACATAGTAGCGCTGATGCGCAGGGAGGTGCATTTTTTAATAGCTTTGTTCCAGGGGTTTTGACATTAACTAATGATTTAGAAGAAGGTAGCCTTCATCAAGGATTAAGAAAATTAAATGAAGATAAGAAAGATAGCTTGCAGCAAATGCGTGAAAAGGCTTTGTTGAAGAATAAAGTAAATACTATGTTGCTGCATAATGTAGATTCTATGTTAGAAAACCTTGTTGCTTTTCAAGGTGTTGGAAATCGTTTAGATAGTATGGTGTATCGTGTTGAAGCTTTAGATTCTACAGAAGTACAAACACAAAGAATTGAGGCAGAAGTGACACTTTTTGAAGATATTTTAAATCGTACTAGAACCGCATATATTAAAGAAAAGTTACGTAAGAAGGTTCCCAAGGCAAAGAGTGGTGAGAGAGAGGCAATATATCGTGAGTTAGCAGAGACATCGTATCCGACAGCCTATATATATGAAAGATTCGGGGAAGAGGGTGTGGGATTAAAATCTTTTCTTGTAAATTTTGAAGAAGTTGTAAAAAAACGTATTCGCATTAGAGGGCTTAGTATCGAGAGTGTGCTTGTTAATTATATGGCGATCATTCATGATGATGACTTATATGACGGACCTGGTCATGGGATTAAACGTCCAGACCTTAAGCTCTTTTCCAAAGATCAGATGTATGATTTTGTAATGCTTTGTGCCAGTATTTTAAAAGATGAAGTCACACAGAAAATACAAGAGCCAGTAGTTATAGTTGTAGATCCTGCTATAGATGTATTGACTCCTAATGAAGTGGGAATGATTGCTGTTAAGTATTCGAATATTGTTGCTGTTATTGAGGGGGAGGTTTCACCACATGCGGTTAATCAATTTAAATTAGCTCTACAAGCTGTCATGGGTATTAGTGGAGCAGATATTCAGCGTGGTGATATGGTGATAGTAAGTGCTGATGAGACAGGTAAGGGGAGGATAAGTGTTCGTCCCAATTTACCGAATCGTATACGTGCTTATAAGGAGTTTGTTGATTTTGAGAGATGGAATGATTATTATAGAACTATGGCAGTGCGACCATTAGAAGTCGGTGGAAAACCCTTCCATAGTTTTAACAGTGTAGGGGTTAATTTTGATAATGACTTTCTAAGAATGGCAGAGTTGGCTATGTCGAGCGTTGGTTTACAAAGGTTAGAATTGATGTTAAATACGCCAACTGATCCTGATTTATGGAGGAAAGAACCAAATATGACGACTGCTTTTGAGAATATTTTAAATAAAGATATTTATAGTCAAGATAATGCTGATGGTGTTGTGGGATTGTATATACCAAGATTAGATGATGTGGGTGGTGAGAAAGTGCCAAGAATATTAGAAGATCATTTAGACTCAATAAAAGAGCGTGGGGAAGCAGAAGTGGCATCTGTTAAGGAGGAAATATTAACAACATATTCGGGAGTTGCTTTTTATTTTTATAAAGATAAAGAAACGGATAAAAGGCCATTCTATGATTATGGGCAAAGACAATTACGTGCATTGTTTCAAGCTTACTATAACGCCGAGAATAAACGTTTAGGAATTTCTTTTCCAAATACTAAGAAGTTAGAAGGGGTTATGGATATTGATAGTATTCTTAATATGGTTGAAGAAGCTAAGCAATCTGTTGCAGAAAATATTTTTAAAGCAAGAAAATTAGAGTTAGAAGAGAAGGTGAGTTCT
>JBLINE010000007.1:0-11074 GCA_047638895.1 Lysobacterales bacterium | reverse complement strand
TCTGATTATATTAAGACTATTGCTGTTCGTGAAGGTATGCGAACATTACGTCAGAATGGGTGGCAAGCTGTTTTAAATGGTATTACTACACCAAACGAAGTTATTAATGTGTCAGCTCAAGATAAAATGAATGAAGAAGATTGTATTAAACAGCAAACATGCTTTAATAATTTTTCTACTAATGTGTGTAGAAAGGAGAATGAAAAAGTGGTTTCTATTTCAGGCGATGACACAGAAGGGCGTAGTTATCCGCGTATATTTGATTCAGTTAATATGCGATACCGTTTACTCAAGCGTGACCCAAAAGATCCTAAATTTCTATTATCTGATGGCATAGAACATCCAACACATACGGTTGATATTAGCGCAGCAGGGTTGGGGTTTCTTTCAAAGACAGCACTAGAGATAGGTTCTATTTTTGAAGTTAAGATACAATTAGGACAAGGCCATCAAAATATTGATTGTTTAGCTAAAGTATGTCGCGTGGAGTTTGACGAATTTAAAGATGTATATACTATAGTTACGTATTATCTTGATATTTCAAGTGCTGATAAATCTTTGATTAATAAATATGTACAATTAAAGTTAAAGAACGGCGCACAATCCAAACAAAACACTACATAAATAATCTGCTTTAATTTTTTATTAAACTAATCGTAATAGGTTTTTATGACCACATACTTTTATACTGCAAAAAAAAGTAACGCTGAATCAGTAACAGGGAGAATTAATGCTAATTCGGAAGATGAAGCTATTGAATTAATTAATCAATTAGGATTGCTTCCAGTTTCTGTGACTGAAGAAGTTAATTCGGTGGCACGTAAAGCACAAAGAAAGAAACATGTTAAATCTAAAGAACGTTATGTATTTTCACGGCAATTAGCAAATCTTTTAAAGTCAGGAGTTTCTCTTCTTAAAGCACTTGAGATTATGGGAGAGCAAACAAATAATTTTTATTTTAAAAGTGTTATTGAGCGCTTGTCATGGGGTGTTAAAAATGGACGTTCATTTTCTGAGTGTTTAGAAGATTATCCTCAATTATTTTCAAATCTTTATATTACTATGGTACGTGCAGGTGAAGAAAGTAGTAACTTGCAAGAAATGCTTGTACATATTGCACTTTATCAAAGGCGACAGGAAGAAATTAAATCAAAGATAAAAACAGCTATGACATATCCGATTGTTATGGGCTGTATTGGTGCTATGGCAGTTTATTTCATCTTGAGTTTTGTCTTACCTAAAATGGCTACATTATTTAATAATATGGGTGATGCACTTCCGTTACCAACAAGAATATTATTGGATATTAGTTCTTTAATTAATGAAGGAGGCTTATTTCTTTTTATTGCTTTATTAGGTTTTACTTTATTATTTAGGGTGATTGGATATTCACAGGTTGGTAAATTTTTCTCAGGAAAATTTATGCTTAAATTACCTTTATTTGGTGAGATTGTTTTAAAGAGTGAGTTGTCACGATTTTGTCGAGCGCTAGTACTATTACTTAGAAACGGTGTTTCTATCTTACGTGCACTTGATATTGCTGTACCTATTTTAACTAATAGTGTGATTAAAAAAGAACTTTCTGTATGCAAAGATGTTTTAAGCAAAGGTGGTACTTTTGGTGACAGCCTTAAAGATGCTAAGCATGTTCCACAATTGGTAACATATATGATTACTATCGGAGAGGAATCAGGTTATCTTAATGATGTTTTAACAGAGATTTCTGATAATTTCGAAGAAGAAACAAATGAAGCAATTAAAGTAACAACTACATTACTTGAGCCGCTTATGATTCTTGCTATTGGGCTTGTGATTGGGCTTATTGTTTTTGCAATGCTCCTACCAATTTTTTCCATAGATATTCTTGTTAGTTAATATGAATGTGATTCGTTTTGGTGTTATTTTAGTATCTATTGTGTGTGCTACTAATGCGTATGCTTTGGAATATAAGATCGATAAAAGTAAGCATTTTGTTGTTGAATACCCTGTTAGTGTCGGTAAAACATGGGCCAGTACAGTATTGCGTACAGCAGAACGGAACTATGATAAAATAGCAAATCGTTTAGGATTTAGACGTTATACTAATTATTGGACGTGGGATAACCGTGCTAAAATTATTATTCATCCTGATAAAAATACTTTTATAGAAAAGACTGGTCAACCTTTTTGGTCAGAAGGAGGAGCAAGGTACGGACATCAATTTTCTCAAGGGCGTTCCATTATTAGTTATAAACAAGAAACAGAGTTTATTGACTCAATTCTACCGCATGAAGTAAGTCATTTAATTTTACGTGATTTTATTGGGTATAATCGAAAAATACCAATCTGGTTTGATGAAGGAATTGCACAGTTATTTGAAGTAGATAAACTAACTAAGGCAAATAAAGCTATACATGTCTGGCTTAAAAAAAACAAACCAATTCCTTTTCATCAGTTATTTCGATATGAAGTACGCTTTGAAACTAATCCATTAAAAGTGGATATTTTTTATATACAAAGTGTTACGATTATTGACTTTTTACTTAAAAATTATGGAAGTACTAAATTCGGGGAATTATGTCGAGATATGCGAGATGGATATTATTTTCAAGAAGCATTACTTCGCACGTATAAAATTTATTTTAAGACGGTTGATGAATTTGAAAAAAAGTGGGTAAGTTATATGAAAACGTATTAAATTGTAGTAATATACTTACGATCATTAGATAAAGTTATTTTAAGGAGGCATTATGAAATTAGTACCATATATAAAGAATAAACGTGGCTTTACACTAGTTGAAGTTTTACTAGTTGTAATTATTATTGTGGCATTATCATCAATGGTTGTTCCACGTTTAGTGGGTCGATCCGAGCAAGCTAAGGTGTCTGTGGCAAACTCAGATATTAAAGCAAATTTAGCTACAGCGCTTAAATTGTACGAGCTTGATAATGGTCACTTTCCAACAACAAACCAAGATTTAAAAGCTTTACGTACGAAACCTAGTATTAGTCCAGTTCCTAAAAGTTGGAACGGTCCTTATGTGGAAAAAGACCCTATTGACCCTTGGGGAAATCCATATGAGTATGTTTCTCCAGGTAAACATAGCAATGATTATGATTTATCATCCAAAGGAGCTGATACTGCATCGGAAGAGGATGATATTAGAAACTGGGAATAAAATTGCTCGAGACTTTTTAATAGTGCAATCATCGCACAATCGATTAACGAATCAAAAAGGCTTCACTCTAATTGAGTTATTGCTAACCTTGGCTATATTAACTGCCAGTATTGTTACAATTTTTCAATCCTTCATTATTTCTTTAGATCGCATGCGGCATTTAACGCATCGTATTTATGCGACAACTATTCTTGATAACCAACTATCAGAAATTGAAAAAACATTACGTGTTTATAAAGCATTACCTTTCGAATTAAACCATTCAGAGGTGGTAGAGATTGGCGGGAAAGTTATACAGTATAAACAAAATATGAATTTAAAGGCATTAGAGGAATTTGTAGATATTTTCCAATTAGATTTAAAATTAACATGGGATGAGCAAGGTCATAATAAATCTTTGTCACGTTCTGCGTATATATCTGACTTCCAATATTATCATCAATAATATGATTACAAAAAAACGTTTAAATAAAAGTTCAAATCAAACGGCAATGAGTTTTATTGAACTTTTAATTGTCACTTCCTTAATGACCATTGTTAGTATCGCACTTTATCAGACCCTTTCAAATGGAATAAAAGTATGGGAAAAAGGTAATCAAGTTGTTCTTGAAGAAGAAATTGTTATTTTCTTTGATAAGTTAACTAAAGATGTGCGTAACTCCTATAAATATGCCAATATCAAACTAGTAGGAAATCGGTATAAATTTAATTTCCCAACAATGGTTGTGATGCCTGTGGATCAATATATCTCAGTTGAAGAAGACGTATACACTGAACAAATGGGACGTGTCGAATATTACTATGACTATAATAAGAATAATATCTCACGTAAGGAGGCTAATTATAGCCAAGCTATAACTGAGAAGTTTATGAATTCACGGGTAATGGTAAGAAATGTAGAAGCACTTAGGTTTAGGTATTATTACATAACGGATACGGGTGAAATTTATAGTGAAGATATTTTAGATGCTATTCCAAGTCGTATTGAAGTTGAGGTGTCTTTTATGGATAATGGTTATGTACGTAAAATGAATAAATTTATTGATATTCCAATAGGTAGCTAATGAAAATTATTTTAAAAAATAATAAAGGTTCAATCCTTGTTTTTACCCTGTGGGTCGTTTCTTTACTAACTATTTTTGCTGTACAAATTGGGTTAACTATTCGTCAAAGAACAACGCTACTATCCCGTATTGAAACACGATCGACGTTACGTCATATCGCTGAGGCAGGTATAAAGAAATCATTATCGGCTTTGAAACTTGACTTAGAACGAAATAACCAAATTTACACAGCATTTGGTAAATATTATAGACATAATAATCCACAGAAATTTAATAATATTTTTGTAGGTAATGGTGTTAGCCAAGTACAGTATAATAAATTTGATACTATCGGTGCAGATCCAATTTTACGTTACGGATTTGTTGATGAGGAAAGAAAGTTAAATATTAATTTAGCAGATCATGTCGAGTTAGAACGTCTTATTGAGAATACGACTCAAATTGCGCATGATGAGGCTCGAGATATTGCAAATGCTATAATAAGTTGGAGAGAGATTGGCGATACGGAATTAGCGGGATTTTATAGTGATGATTATTATTCACAGCTTGAATATCCTTATGAAGTAAAAGGGGCTCCTTTTGAAACAATAAGTGAGTTAAGACTTTTAAGAAGCGTAACAGAAATTATTTATGAAACGCTTAAGCCTTTTATAACAACATATGGTTCTGGACGCGTAAATATTAATACGGTGTCACCTCAGGTTCTAAATGCTTTAGGCGTAAGTACTACTTTGATTGATAAGATCTTAATAGTACGTAAGGGATTAGATGGCATTGATGATACCGCTGATGATTATATGTTTTATAAAACGTTTGATATTGCAGCTGAGATTATTAATTTTATGGAACTTGAGATTTCCGAGATTCAACAGATTGATTATTTAAATACGGCAGGGAAGATTACAACCAATTCATTTTACTATTTCATTGAAAGTGTAGCTACTTTAGGTCTAAAAAAAGAGGTATTTACTGCTGAGTGTGTATATAATTTGAACGAAAACAAGATTGAATATTGGCAGGAAAAATAATGAATTTTTGTTGGTTGATAGGGTTTGTTTGATATAATAATTTAACAATAATAAAGAAACATATAAAGGAATGGTTTAATGTTGAAAAACAGCAAGGATTTCATAGGGGTTACACTTACTGAAGATTATTTAAAGATAGCGCATGTTAAGGGTAAAGGCGCTGTTCCGAAAGTAACAAATGTAGCTTTGCATGACATAAAAGGCTTACCAGCACAAGGTTTAGTAGGTGCGATTAAGAAAGCTTTAAAAGGTGTTAATTCAAAGAAATCTAATGTTATATTTGTTATCCCACCAAGTATGGTTTCAACTAAAAATATTGAGATTCCTTCTGTTAATGAAGAAGAAATAAAATCTATTGTTGGTCTACAAGCGGGTCGTCACACACCATTTTCTCGAGAAGAAATTCAAGTTGGATATGTAAATATTGGTGTTTATAAAAGTAATTTTACAAAAGTTCTTTTGGTTATAGCAAATAAAAGTTCATTAAAAGAAAAGATGGGATGTTTTGAAAAAGCGGGCATAAAGATTACGGACGTAATGTTTGCACCAGAAGGAATGGCTCAAATTTATGCGAAGGCTAACGTGGATAATACTACAGTTGGTATTATTGATGTTGATGCAACTACGACAGAGTTTCTTGTGATTAAAAATGGTGTTACGGTATCTTCACGTAATATTCCTCTAGGACGCAAACAATTAGCAACTGAAGGCTTATCTGCACAAGCTAAATTAATTGAAGAGTTTAAAAGAACAGTTGAATCTTACCAAAGCGAAGATATTGATCAAATACCAAGTGCGTATTACATTACATATGAAGATGAGCATACACAATCATTACAAGTAGCATTAAGTTTAGAGCTTAATTGGACTGTCACGATTAGTTCATATATTGATAATATAAAGATATCAGGTGGAAATTTGAAAAAGATTTCAACGGTGTTTGATTCGGTATCTTTTTTAGATGTTATTGCAACAGCGGGAGGTGCTGTTAATGCTCAGGTAAGTCTAATGCCAGAAGAAGTTGTGTTTCAAAAGAATATTGCAGATCAAGGTAAGGAAGTATTAAAGACGGCAGTTTTAACTTTTATTATCTTGGTTTTAATAGCTGCGATATTTGGTGTTAAACTTTATTTTAAAGGAGAGTACTTAGCTAAGATAAAGAAAGAATATCGTAATAACAAAAAAGAAGTAGTTATGCTGGAGGAGAAATCTAACCGCACAAAAATTTTACGTAATTTCTTTGAAACACGGATGGTTGCTTTAGATACTATTAATGAATTGTATGATAGTATTCCTGAAGAAATATATTTAACGAGTGTTAAGCTTGAAGAAAATGGTGATGTTAGCATTCAAGGAATTTCTGATGTGGCATCGATTGTTTTTAATTTAGGAACTGCATTAAAAGAATCTGAAATATTTAAAAGTGTGAATATCAAATCCACGACATCTCGTAAAGATCGTGGAAAGGATGTATCTGCTTTTGAAATAACACTTAAGATTAATTCAGCAATAGATGAAGATATCGAAGCTCAGGAGGAATAACAGTGGCTCTTAAATTTGTAGAAAAATTATCAGTTAAAGAGAAAAAAATATTTTATATCATGTCTGTTTTTGTTCTTTTAGCTTTGTTTGATAGGGCTTTTTTGGGTCCAGTGGTAGAAAAAGTTGCAGAGCTAGATACTCAAATTGAACAACAAAAAGCTGAAGTTTTACGTGATATGAAAGTATTGTCGTATAAAGATAGAATTATTGCTGAAAATGAATTGTATAGTAAATATACGGTTTCTAATATAAAAGATGATGATGTTGTTAACGCTGATTTCTTGAGTTTAGTAGAAAGTGTGGCGACTGAAACTAGTGTTAATTTGATTAAAAGTAATCCAGTCAAAGTGGAAAAGAATGATCGCTATGCTGATTATTATGCCAGTATTGATTGTAGTGGATCGCTTGAGAGTGTTATTTCATTTATGCATACAATCAATTCATCTAAAGAGCTTTTAAAAATAGTTCATTTTAGTATGGCACCTAAAAGAGGTACCTCAAATGAAGTTAATGTTTCTATGAGTGTAGTCAAAATGATTATGCTACCACAAGTATAATAATGTCATGTCATATAAACCACTCATTATTAGTCTATTCGTTTTATTTAGTTTAATTTCTCCATCTCCTTCTTTTGCAAACCCTATTAAAACACTTTATGAGGAAAGTGCTGTTCATGTATCTAAGAATGAGTATGCACAAGCTATTGAAAAATTAGAGAAGTTACTTTCTTTGTATGCTAATTTTGCGCCTGCGTATAACTTATTAGCTTTAGCTCATCAACAAAAAGGCAGTGACATTGATGAGATTTTATATTTATATGATAAGGCTATTGAAATTGATCCCAATTTCACGGAAGTTTATCAAGCTTTGAGTAAAATTTATTTTACTATTGGTGAATTTGAAAAATCTATCAAAACAGGAAGAAGAGCCATAGATTTAAATCCTAAATTAGGAAGTATGCGATTATCTTTAGCATGGACGTATTTGTTGGGAGTGGAAGATGCGACTAATGCGGCCATACTATTTAGGGAAGTTCTTGGTCAGAAGAATATACCTCATGCTTCTTTTGGTTTAGGTTTAGCACTTTTTATGGATGAGCAACGATCAGAAGTTTTAGAAATTATTACAGAACTAAAACAAGCTAATGAAAGTGATATGGCAAGGCATCTTGAAAATATGATGCGCGAAGGAAAATACTCTGCCCCAAAGAACTTTGGAACACCTCTTGCCAGGGCACCTCGTAAACGTATTAAAGACTTAGGGAAGATGTCTATTCGTGATATGCCAGGTGGTTATATTGAAGTACGCCTACGTGATCTAAGTAAGCCTATGCGAAAAGTAGTTCCTAGTACTTTTAATCCTCGAGAAGAATCCAATCAAACTGGTGAACAACGTCTACATGAGTTACAACAAAAAAAGTTTAACTAATAATTATTTTCTATTTCTTTGTATCTGTTTTATACGATTAACAAAATCAGTGTAATAAGCATCCCAATCAACTTTATATATTTGAATTTCAGTACGTTGAGTTAAATCTGAAGTTTCGTAAAAAGGCTTGATGTACTTAAATCCGGCACCTTTGTACAAATATAGCTGCATCATAGTTGATTTAGCTAAAGCGGTATCAAGAAGAGTTACTGTATACTTGGTATTATCTCTGCTAAGCATTACAGAATAATTTAAGTTAGCACCTACCAGTTTTTTCTCGATTACTTTGTTATCTTTTTCAAAGAAGATACTTTGCGGCGTTCCTTTGCCATAGGTGTTAGAAGAAATAAGGCAGTGCATGCTTACTAAATCTACTTGTACATTTTCTTCAAATATGAGGTTATTTTTAATTTTGCTTATTTGTGCAAGAGGGCCGCTGTATTTGATTTGTCCACCACTCATTTCCCATAAGAAGTCGACATATTTCTTTGAATTACGATTTGGAACTTGGGCTAATAATTCAGGGTTTTTATTTATCTCTTCAATTTTCTTAAAATTCCAACGTCCAATAAATCCTAATTGGACGTTTTTCTCAACAAATTCATTGTAAATCATAAGGTAAGTTGGTGGCGGCTTCGTGTGTGTCATGGTGATTAGTGTATTAATTATATTTCGATCTTTAATTACTTTGGATAAAATAACACGTGCTTGGAGTTCATCAACTTTAACTATTTGTTTAATGACATAAACCGCGGTTGAAACAGGCATGCCAATTTCTTCATGTAAATAATCAGCCGCTTGATTAGCACTGTTATTTAGCATGCGTAAGTACCCTAAGGCTTCGTTCTCAGAGGGGCTTAAATAAATATTTGACATCCAATAAGCTTGAGGGTAGTTAATTGATGCACCATCAAAGGTAACACGTCGTTGTGCTATTGCTTTTATAAAGTGTCCAGGTGACCACCATGTATTAATAATACTATCTGTTGGAGTGTTGTTCTTAATGTGTGTTAAAGCTTTGTCCCATGTTTGGTTATATATTGGGTTTAGATAGTTTAAGATATTTTCTGATATATGTTTAATAGGGATGATGGATAAGGCTGTTATTAATAGTATTAATGTAATAAGTGTAATTTTTTGAATAATGATATTTTCAGGTAGAAATTTTCTTACTATTTCCTGAGCAATATGAATACTACTTTGACAACCAATAACAAAAAGTAAACATAAAGGACCTAATGTTAATAAGGCAAAACGTTGTGCTCCTAGTGTGATTATAATTGTTGCGAGAAGACTTATTATAATAATAATGGCTTTAAATGGATGAAGCCCTTTCCAAAGGCGAAAGTTTTTATGTACTCTAATTAAAATAATATTTAGGACGCATACTAATGTTCCGAATCCAGCTATGAATGCTAATAAGTAGCCTCCGGTTAGAGTGATGATTTTCTCTAATGAAGATTTGGATAATTCGCCTACGCTTATGTAGAGATCAGGCCATAAAGATAATTGAGGAGCTAAGAAGTTTTTAAGGGCTATCCAACCTTCTTGAAACAACACAAAGAATTGTGTAAATCCAAATACTATAGTAATAGCAATAAAACTACCGCCTAGAATTAAGCCTGAAGCTAGTAAAAGTCGACGTGTAATAATCGGTCTTTTATAGATAAGTAAGTTATACAAAAGAATACTAACTAATGAGGCTGCGATAATAGCGAACATAAGCATCCACCCATGCCAGAAGAAAGCATACATCATAATAGATAAAAATACGGCACAAGCAAGGATAGCAATGGAACGTAGTCGCCTTTCTTTTGCTGTAATGCGACTTATGCATAGTAAGAATAGATAAGTTATTAGTAATGGGAAAAAAGTATTATAAGGATCATTGTCATACCAACCAAAAGTACTTCGACGAATAAAAATAGGTGCAAGGCTAAAGAATGTAGCTCCAGTTAAGGCGACGAAAGGGTTGCATCTTAAATTAGCACAAATACCAAGAAAAGGAATGAGAGAAAATATTGTGACTACAATCGGTGTGAAACTTACGGCATACATTAATGAAGTATTATCATTAAATATTTTTAATAATTTATAAATATAGTAACCAATATATGGATGTAAATTTATAGGTTCCCAATGCCCAGTTGGAGCGAGCATAAGTTTATTTAAGTATTTACTGCCCTTTACCGTATCGCTAATTTGTCCATTTTTAACAATATTCTCTGTTAAGTTGTAGTAGTAGAAAGAATCTGATGCTAATAAATAGGGCGTAGTTTCTGAGGAGGCGTTGGTGTTATCAATGGTTTTTGATAATTGGTCAATTGTCTCACGAACTTTATCTTTTTCTTGGTGCAGTAGATTGTTAAATAATTTATTTTCTAATGTTACCTTTTCTTTGTTTAATACAGTAGGATAGTTTTGCTTAACTTGAGCTTTGGCAGTGGCACGTATTTGACTTAAAACATAAACAGTTGCTTTTTCTTTTGAACTATCTGATTTAAATTCACGTAAAGGATATAGGCGAAAATAACAGGCAATGAAAGCTGCTAAGATCCAAACAATGGTGTATAAAGTCCAGTTGGGGGTTTTTTTGGTAAAATTCATAAGTTGATAAAGGATTATACAACTTATTATTCTAGTTTTGTAAAGTATTTTTGTTTTTCTTGAGGAGGATTAATATTAATCTAAGTAAATTATAAGAGTGTTTGGACATAAGGAGCGAATTTAAGTAAATTACCACTTTAGCTCTATACTTATGGTGATTGAATAACGCGTGTAGGTTGTAATGTCAAGTGCAACAAAATCAAACGTCATTTTTTTTGTTAATTTGAAAGTATTCCTCAACTAATTT
>JBLINE010000006.1:0-11626 GCA_047638895.1 Lysobacterales bacterium | reverse complement strand
GTCCTTGTCGACTAGTAAATCGTTGTAAGATTACAGGTCGTCGTCACGGATATTATAGAAGATTCGGTGTGTCGCGTATGGTGTTTAGAGAATTAGCATGGGCTGGTGAAATTCCAGGTGTAAAAAAAGCAAGTTGGTAATGAATAACAATTGATTTATGGAGTTTAAATATGTCATTAAATGACCCAATAAGTAATGTATTAACAATAATTAGAAATGGTAGTCGAGCACGAAAAGAATCTGTTGATGTTCCGGCATCTAAAGTCACAGGTGAAATGCTTCGTATTTTCAAAGAAGATGGTTATATCGAAGATTATCGTGAAATGAAAGATAGTACACAAGGGTCATTTAAAGTGTATTTAAAATACGATGGTAAAAATGCTGTAATCACTGATCTACAACGTATTTCTAAGCCAGGTTTAAGAGTTTATAAAGAAAAGTCAAAGTTACCACGTGTACTTAACGGTTTAGGTGCTGCGATTATTTCAACATCAAAAGGTTTGATGAATGATAAAGCAGCACGTCAGTTAAATACTGGTGGAGAAATCATTTGCCACATTTGGTAATGATTCGGTACGCTTTGTCTTAATATAGAGAACAAAGTAAATGATTTGTAGGAGTGTTAAAAATTATGTCAAGAATAGGTAAAATTCCAGTAAGTGTTTCCAAAGAAGTTAAGGTTGCTGTAGGGTCGTCAGTTGTTAAAATTGAAGGCCCTAAAGGTAAATTAGCTTTAAATATTCCACATGGTATTAAAGTGGATTTCAAAGATGACCAATTAGTTATTGATCGTCTATCAAATGCAAAGCAAAATCGAGCGAATCATGGAACAATTCGTGCACGTTTAGCTAGTATGGTAGAGGGTGTTGTAGCTGGGCATAAAAAAGAGTTGGAAATTCAAGGTTTGGGTTTTCGTGTTAAAGCTGAAGGAAAGAAATTGGTTTTTAATTTAGGTTTAAGTCATCCTGTAGAGTTTGTGGCACCAGAAGGTGTTGAAGTAAAAGCAGCAAATCAAACATCTATAACAGTTGAAGGCTCAGATAAAGTTTTGGTAGGTGAAGTAGCGGCGAGAATTCGTGATCTTAAGCCAGCCGAACCATATAAAGGTAAAGGTATTCGTTACTTAGGAGAAGTTATCTTAAGAAAACAAGGTAAATAGGTTTCGAAATAGGATTTAATTATGGCTAACAAAAATGTAAGAGAAGTTCAACGAGTATATAGACATCAACGTTTACGTAAGAAAATTTCTGGAACTGCAGATCGTCCACGGCTTTGTGTTCATCGTAGTTCTAAAAACTTATCAGCACAAGCAATTGATGATACTACAGGTACAGTGTTGTTTGGTATGACGACATTGGCTAAAGATATTACAGATACTACTAAAAATGGCGGCAATGTTGCAGCAGCTTCTGCTTTAGGAGCAACATTTGCGAAGAAATCGATTGAAAAAGGTATTAAGAAAGTAAGCTTTGATCGCGGAGGCTATTTATATCATGGTCGAGTGAAAGCATTTGCTGAAGCAGCGCGCGAAGCCGGAATGGAGTTCTAAAGAACATGACTAAAGAAAACGAAGATATCAAAAAAGAAGAAGTTAAAGAAGCAGCAGTAACTACTGAGACTAAAGAGACTGTAACTGAAGCTGTGAAAACAGAAGCGGTTGTTGTAAAAGAGGCAACAGTAGCGTCTGCAGCACCGGTAGCTCAAGATAAAGCGCCATCATATGGTGATAAGAAACAAGCTGCACGTGGTGGCCGTGGTCAAAGACCAGGACGTTTTGAGAAAAAGCATGATCCTGCTGATGGCCCTGAAATGATTGAAAAGGTTATTTCTATCAAACGTATTACAAAAGTTACTAAAGGTGGAAAGAAATTATCTTTTAGTGCTTTAGTAGTTGTTGGTGATGGAAAAAATCGTGTTGGATATAGTTTAAGTAAAGCAGCTGAAGTTGCAATAGCAATTCGTAAAGCTATGAGTGTTGCTAAAAAAAATATGATAGAAGTTCCTTTAAAAGGGACAACAATTACACATGAAGTTATTGGACAATGTTCAGGTTCACGTGTATTGCTTAAACCAGCTTCTGAAGGAACGGGTGTTATTGCATCAGGTCCTGTACGTGCGGTATGTGATGGTGCTGGTATTCATAATATATTAACGAAATGTCACCGTTCAAACAACCCAATCAATGTTGTTAAAGCAACTATTGAAGGATTAAGTCGTTTAAAACGTGTGGAGCAAAACTAAGGAACTACCATGTATTTGCATGAATTAAAAGCACCTAAAGGGTCAAGAAAAAGAAAACGTATTGTTGGACGTGGGCGAGGATCAGGTGTGGGTAAAACAGCTGGAAAAGGTGAGAATGGACAGAATTCAAGAAGTGGCGTTGGTACAATGCGTCAATCTGAAGGTGGACAAACACCTTTAATACGTCGTTTGCCAAAAGTAGGTTTTACATGTTCGACATCTGTATATAATCAAGTTGTTTCTTTAGCAGCTATCGAGGTTAAATTTACTAAAGGTGATATTGTTAATCTTGAATCTTTAAAAGAAAAAGGTTTAATTAACAGTATACGTAAACCATTTAAAGTTTTAGCAAATGGAAATATTACAATTGCAGTAACTGTAGAAACAAAAAGCATTTCTAAATCAGCGCAAGAAAAAATTGAAAAAGCTGGTGGTAAAGTGGAATTAATTGAATCAAAAAAACAACCACAAGTAAAATCAGAAGATAAGAAATAATATATATGTTAGCATCTTTTTTAAATTGTTTTAAAATTCCAGAGTTAAAAAAGAAAATCATTTTTACTTTAGGGATTATTGCTGTATACCGTGTGGGATGTTATATCCCAACACCAGGTGTTAACGGTGCGATGCTAGCGGAGTTCTTTGAAAGAATAAATTCATCAACAGACGGAAGCGTTTTCGGTATTATGAATATGTTTTCGGGTGGAGCTTTAGAAAAGTTAACGGTATTTTCTTTAGGGATTATGCCTTACATTTCAAGTTCGATTATTATTCAGTTATTAACGGCTGTTATACCAGCTTTAGAAAAGTTATCTAAAGAAGGACAGACGGGATATCATAAAATCAATCAGTATACACGTTATGGAACACTAGGATTGGCGCTTGTGCAATCGTTCTTTATTGCGTTGTGGCTTGAAAGTCCTTCAGCATTTCAAGGACTTCAAATTGTAAATAACCCTGGTTGGATGTTTCGTATAGTAACAGTACTTACCTTAACTTGTGGAACGATGTTATTGATGTGGTTGGGTGAACAAATCCAAGAAAAAGGTATTGGTAACGGTATTTCTCTTATTATTACAGCGGGTATTATTTCTGCGGCGCCATCAGCAATGAAAACATTATCAGTTCTGATGTCACCAAATTCTGGAGCTGGAGCACAATTACAACCGTTAACATTGCTTATTATGATTTCGTTTTTGATTGGTGTTATTGTTGCGATTACTTGGATTACACAAGCGCAGAGACGTGTACAAGTTCAATATGCACGCCGCGCAGTAGGTCAACGCGCTTATGGTGAACAAAGTACTTATATTCCTTTGAAGGTTGATACATCAGGTGTTATTGCTATAATTTTTGCACAGTCTATTATTTTATTTCCAGCAACATTATCAAGTTTTATTCCAAATGAAGGATTTCAGACTTTTGCATCAATTTTTACTCGAGGTGGTTGGGCTTATTATTCATTTTATGCTTTCTTAATTATATTCTTCTGCTATTTTTATACAGCGATTGTGTTTAACCCTGTAGATGTAGCCGAAAATATGAAAAAGAATGGCGGTTTTATTCCAGGTATTAAGCCAGGAATTGCGACGGCAGATTATTTAGATTTTGTTATGACGCGTATTACATTAGTGGGTGCTTTGTTTATCTGTGCGATTGCTATTATGCCAGATGCAATTATGGCGTCTTTTAAAGTGCCGTATTTAGTAGCATCCTTTTTTGGTGGAACAGGAATTTTAATTATTGTTGGTGTTATGCTTGATACTATGAAACAAATCGAATCACATCTTTTAATGCGACATTATGATGGATTTATGAAGTCGGGTCAGCTTAAAGGACGTAGATGAGATTAGTATTATTGGGTCCTCCTGGAGCAGGAAAAGGGACTCTTTGCAGGAAACTTAAAGAAAATTTTGATCTTTTACATATTTCAACAGGTGATCTTCTTCGGGAAGAAATGAAGAATAAGACTAATATTGGTGTTGAAATAAAAGAAGTGATGGATTCAGGTAATCTGGTTTCAGATAAAATGGTTAGTCAAATTGTTCGTGAACATTTAGTTAGTGCTAAAAGAGACAATATGAGTTTTTTGTTAGATGGATTTCCACGAACAAAACATCAAGCTATTGAGTTGGAAAATATTTTGAAAGAAATCAATGCACCGTTAGATTTGGTATTATTTTTAGAATCGACACCAGGACTTATTATTAAGCGTTTAACTGGTCGACGTGTATGCCAAAATTGTAGAGCTATTTTTCACATTAAGAATCGTCCACCTAGAGTTGAAGGTATATGTGACTATTGTGGAGAAGCGAATTTAGTGCAGCGTAAGGATGATACAGAAGAGACAATACGTCATCGTATGTCGGTTTATATTGACACTATTAATCCTCTACTAAATTATTATGACGAACAACAATTAGTTAAAAGAGTTGATTCAGATCGTAATCCTGAGGATGTACAAGAAGATTTACTAAAATTTATAAATGAATAAAGAATCTAGAATTACGATTAAAACACCTGAAGAACTTCATGTGATGAGAGAAGCTGGTAAAATTTTAGCGGGTATTATTGCGGAGTTAAAAAGTTCTTTAAAATCTGGAATGACGACTAATGAGATTGATCTTTTAACACAGCGATTAATTGAAGAGCGTAAAGTTATACCTGCTTTTAAAGGGTATCGTGGTTTTCCAGGATGTGCATGTATTTCTGTAAATCATGAGATTGTTCATGGTATTCCAGGTGATTTAGTTGTTAACAATGGTGATATTGTCAGCGTTGATGTTGGAATTATCTATAAAGATTTTTATTCTGATACTGCTATAACAATTCCTTTAGGACAAATAGAGCCACAAATACAAAAGTTACTTGATGTAACTCGTAATTCATTAGAGCGTGGTATTGAGAAAGCAGTTGTTGGTAGTAAGTTAACAGATATATCACATGCGATACAGAAGTATGTGGAGAAGCAAGATTTATCTATTGTACGTGAGTTTGTTGGGCATGGTATAGGACGTAATCTTCACGAAGACCCTGAAGTACCTAATTTTGGACCAGCAAATCGTGGTCCTGAGTTAAAAGAAGGTATGGTCTTAGCGATTGAACCAATGGTCAATATAGGAACGCGTGAAACAAAAATTTTAGAAGATGGCTGGACAGTAGTAACACAGGATGGTAAACCTAGTGCACATTTTGAGCATTGCGTAGCGATTACTAAAGATGGTCCTGAAATATTAACAGAGTTTTAAGGAAAAAATGGCAAAAGAAGAATTAATTGAAGTTGAAGGAAAGATACTTGAAGCATTACCTAATGCAAAGTTTCGTGTAGAACTTGAGAATGGCCATGTAGTTAACGCACATATATCTGGAAAAATTCGCATGCATTATATACGCATCTTACCAGGTGATACAGTAAAATTAGAATTATCACCGTATGATTTATCTCGCGGACGTATTACATATAGAAATAAATAATTTTAAAAGCAGTAAATACATAGGGAAATAAAATGAAAGTTAAATCGTCAGTTAAAAGACTTTGTAGTAATTGTAAGATCGTAAGACGTAATCGTGTCGTACGGGTTATATGTACGAATCCAAAACATAAACAAAGACAAGGATAGTGAGTTATGCCAAGAATTTTAGGGGTTGATATACCAAAAGAAAAAAGAATGGAAGCGTCTTTACCGTATCTTTATGGGATTGGACCAAAGAATGCTCGTGATATATTAGACAAAGCAGAAATTAGCTATGATAAGCGAGCAAAAGAGCTTACAGATGATGAAGTAGCAAAGATTGCGTCTATTATTCAACATGAGTATACGGTCGAAGGTGATTTGAGACGAAAGCTTAGTCAAGATATTAAGCGACACGTTGAAATTGGAACGTATCGTGGATTGCGTCATCGTCGTGGTTTACCTGCACGAGGACAAAGAACAAAAACAAATTCACGAACACGAAAAGGACATAAACCACAAGTAGGTGGAAAGAAAAAGAAATAGGAATTTGTATCAATAATTATTGGTAACAAAAGAGGTTATTATTTATGGCAAAGAAACAATCAGTAGTAAAAAAAAGTGAAAAAGACAAAAAGAAAGCATTAAAAGGTATTACAGCAGGTGCTGCGCATATTAAAGCGACTTTTAATAATACACAGATTGCAATTACTGATCCTACTGGAAATGTTATTGTATGGTCTTCACCAGGCGTGGTTGGGTTTAACGGATCAAAAAAATCGACACCATTTGCAGCGCAGGTAGCAGGACAAGACGCAGCGCGTAAAGCAAAAGAATTAGGTTTAAAGTCAGTTGATGTATTTGTAAACGGACCAGGTGCTGGGCGTGAATCAGCGGTACGTTCACTTCAAGCGGGTGGTTTAGCAGTTACTTCAATCAAAGACGTGACACCATTACCACATAATGGGTGTCGTCCAAGAAAAAAGAGACGTGTTTAACGACGGGATCTTAAGAAAAAGGAATTAGTAGATGGCAAGATATACAGGACCAAAATTTAGATTATGTAGACGCGAAGGGGTTAACCTTTTCGGAAACGCAAAGTTTAATCTTGAAAAGAAAGAATACCCGCCGGGTGATCATGGCCCAAATGGTAGACGTAAAAAACTTTCTGACTATGGTATTCAGTTGCGTGAGAAGCAAAAAGTAAAACGAATATATGGTATGATGGAGAAGCAATTTAGAAGTTGTTATGAAAAAGCAGCTAACGCTAAAGGTATTACGGGTGTAGTTTTACTTGAATTACTTGAGCGTCGTTTAGACAATGTTATTTTTCGTTTAGGATTTGCATCAACGCGCCCTGCGGCACGTCAGTTAGTAAGTCATGGGAAAGTATCAGTAAACGGTAAGCGTGTAAACATAGCATCTTTTATTGTTAGCCCTGAGGATGAAATTTCTTTAGGTATTAAAGAAAATGGTTTGGATTACATCAAAGCATATATGGAAGTTACTAAAGAACGTGTTGTTCCGAAATGGTTAACAGTAGATATTAAAGAATTTAAAGGTAAAGTTGTTGGTAAGCCAGAGCGTGATGATGTCATGTTTGATATCAACGAACAGCTTATTGTTGAGCTTTACTCTAAATAAAATATACAAAAAAGAATATGTCTCGCTAAAGCGGGTAATTTGGCTCGAAGTAATTAATGGAGAGCCTACTGAGGAGGAAGAATATGGGAGTTAAATGGCGCGATTTTCAGATGCCAAAAAGGCTAGAATGTGATGAATCAAGTTATACTGAGACTTATGGTAAATTCGTTGCAGAACCGTTTGAAAGAGGTTATGGTATCACTCTTGGAAACTCTATTCGTCGTATTTTATTATCTTCTATTGAAGGTACTGCGGTTACATCAATTAAAATTGATGGCGCGCAACATGAATATTCGACTATTCCAGGCGTTGTAGAAGCAACATCAGAGATTATTTTAAACATTAAACGATTAGTTTTAAGATCGCATTCAAAAGTTGCTAAAACTGTATATATCAAGGCTTCAAAAGCTGGCGTAGTTACAGCAGCTGATATTGTGTGTGATGAGACAGTTGAAGTTCTTAATCCAGATCATGTTATTGCAACACTATCACGAGATACTACTCTTAACGCGGAATTAGTTATTGCACGTGGACGTGGATATGTTACAGCAGAGATTAATAAAAAAGATAATACAAGTGTTGGTTCAATTTCTGTTGATTCAATTTTCACTCCAATTGTTCGTGTTAAGTATCATGTTGAAAATACACGTGTTGGACAAAAGACAGATTATGATAAGTTAATTGTTGAGATTGAGACTAACGGCGGAATTTCTCCAAAAGAAGCTATGCTTTATGGAGCAAATATTTTACAACGTCATTTAGATGTTTTTGTAAGTTATGGTCAATTACCAGAAGAAGAGGAAGAAGAGGAAGAAGTATCAGTTGAAGAAAAAGCAACTTATGACAAACTTCGTCTTTCTATTTCTGAACTTGAACTTTCTGTACGTAGTGCTAATTGTTTGAAAGATGCTAATATTAATACAATTGCAGAATTAGTACGTCGTACTGAATCAGAATTATTGACATATCGTAACTTCGGTAAGAAATCATTAACTGAAATTAACGATATTCTTAAAGTTATGAATATTGGTTTAGGTATGAAGATCGATACGAAGAAATTAAGGAAGAAAGACTAAAATGAGACATAAAATATCTGGTAATACATTAAATAGAATGTCTTCGCATCGTAAAGCAACTGTGCGAGATATAGCAAAAGCTACTTTGATACACGAACGTATCCAAACAACTAAAGTAAAAGCTAAAGAATCCCGTAAAATGGTGGACAAGTTAATTACTTTAGGAAAAAAAGGTGAACTTTCGCATAAACGTCGTGCATTTGCTATTCTTTGTGATCATAAATTAGTAAGTAATTTATTCAATGAGACAGCTCCTTTATTTAAATCAAGAAATGGTGGTTATACTCGTATTATACCAATTGGTAAGCGTCGAGGTGATAACGCTGAAGTTGTAATTCTTGAATTAACTGAGAAAAAAATAGTAGCTACACCAAAAGTAGAAGAAACTGTTGAACCTAAAAAAGAAGTAAAAAAGGTTTCTAAGAAAGAAGTTAAAGTAAAGGCTGAGTCAAAAGAAAAATCTAAGACGGAAACTAAAGCTTCAAAAAAGTCTACAAAAGCACCTAAGAAAGATAAATAGTAGTGTCGATCAAGATCAATAAACGTATTAGTGAATTGGTAGGATCAACGACATTAGCTATCACTGCGCGTGCTAAAGAATTACGTACCCAAGGAGCTGATGTAGTTAATTTCGCAGCAGGCGAACCTGATTTTGATACACCTCAAAGTATTAAAGATGCAGCTATTAAAGCGATAATTGATGGTGTGACAAAATATACACCAAGTATTGGAACACCTCAATTACGTGAAGCTGTATCTAAAAAATTTAAAGATGATAATTGTCTTGATTATGATATTAATCAAATAGTTGTTTCTTGTGGAGCTAAGCATTCTGTATTTAATGCGATTGCTGTGCTTGCAGATGAAGGTGAAGAAGTTATTATACCTACACCATATTGGGTGAGTTACCCTGAAATGGTTAAGTTATCAGGTGCTCAAGCTAAATTTGTCGAGACATCGGTTGAAACAAATTTTAAACTTACTAAAGAACTACTTGAATCAAATATTACCAATAAAACAAAAGTATTAGTTCTTAATTCTCCAAGTAATCCTACAGGAATGATTTATACTAAAGAAGAATTAGAACCGATTGCAGAATTATGTGTAAAACATAATATATATGTCATTAGTGATGAAATTTATGAAAAAATAATTTATGATGGCCAAGATTTAATATCAATTGCATCGTTAAGTAAAGAAATTTATGATTTAACGGTTACAATTAATGGTGTTTCAAAAGCATATTCGATGACAGGCTGGCGTATTGGTTATGCTGGTGGTCCTACAGATGTTATGGCTAGCATGAAGAAATTTCAAGATCATTCAACTTCTAATCCTACATCAATTTCACAAGCAGCGGCATTACAAGCCTTACAAGAGCCAAATAGTTTAACAGAATCTTTCCGTGATAAATTTCAAGCACGTCGTGACTTGATAACATCTTTAATTGATGATATACCTGAACTAACGTACATTAAGCCTCAAGGGGCTTTTTATATTTTTTGTAATTTTTCTAAAATTGGTGAATCGATGGATATCGCGAAACGTATTTTAGATGATGTGAATGTTGCTATGATTCCTGGTGAAGGATTTGGAGCTCCAGGATATATGAGGTTGAGTTTTTCAACTTCTGATGAGCGTATTAAAGAAGGCATTTCCCGTATTCATAGTTGGATTAAAAATAATTTATAACCTTACCTAACAAAAGTTTGGAGATGCTATCATACTCAAAGATCTTTTAAAAGATACTGTAAAAAGAGATGCATCAGATTTACATCTAACTGAAGATAGCCCACCTGTTATTCGTGTTGATGGACGCCTAATTTTATGTGATACACCTCCACTATCACGTGACGAACTTAAAAAAATAATTTATTCTATTCTAACTGATGATCAGAAAGAAAAATTTGAAAAAGAAAAAGAACTTGATTTTTCTTTAGCTATTGAAAATGCTGATCGGTTTCGTGTTAATGTTCATATTCAACGGGGTTGTGTTGAAGCAGCTTTCCGGCGTATTCCATTATTTGTACCGTCTATTAATGAATTAGGATTACCACCAGCGGTACATGATCTTGCTCGTAAGCCTAATGGTTTAGTTTTAATTACTGGACCAACTGGTTCAGGTAAAACAACTACGTTAGCTGCAATGATGAATATTATTAATGAAGAACGTGCGTGTATGATGATTAGTATTGAAGATCCTATTGAATATATTCATTCAAATAAGAAAGCTGTTATTAAACAACGGGAAGTTTTTAGTGATACTAATTCTTTCTCGGAAGCTTTAAAAAGATGTTTGCGTCAAGACCCAGATGTTATTGTTGTTGGTGAGATGCGTGACTTAGAAACTATTTCAACAGCACTAACGGCGGCTGAAACAGGCCATTTAGTTCTTGCTACATTACATACGCCAGATGCGGCACAGACTGTTGAAAGGATTATTGATGTTTTTCCACCACATCAGCAACAACAGGTGCGTTTACAGTTGTCTGCATCTTTACAGGGAATTTCTTCACAAGTTTTAATACCACGTGCTGAAGGTAAAGGGCGAGTATTAGCCTCAGAGATTCTTATCGCAACACCTGCTGTACGCAATTTAATCCGTGAGCAATCGGTAGAACAAATTCCAACAGCTATTCAAACTGGTATGCAGTATGGTATGAGGTCACTCGACGCGTCATTACGTGTTTTAGTTCAAGAAGGTATTATCACTTATGAGGATGCTATGACACAAGTACGTAATGCTGAAGAGTTTCAACAATTACTTGGCGGAACATTTGAGTAAATACTATAATATATAAAATTTAATATCCTCAGTCATTATGTGACTGAGGATATTTTTTTAGGTATAGTAATATCATGAAAATATTAGATTTTGGGTTGATTGATTATAAAGAGGCGTATTTAAAGCAATTAGAGTGCGTACAGAAGGTGATAGATGGTGCTGAACCTATGCTTATATTTTGTGAACATATGCCAGTTCTAACATTAGGTCGTCTTGCTAAAAGAGAATATATTTTAGCCTCGGATGATGAATTAAAGGATAAGGGTGTATCAATTCACAATATTGATCGTGGTGGCGAGGTGACTTTACATGCCCCAGGACAACTTGTAGTGTATCCTATTATTGATTTAAAGAAACATTCCAAGGATTTACATGTGTATTTACATAACTTGGAAGAAGTTGTGATTGCATTATTGACCGAGTTTGAT
>JBLINE010000005.1:0-11779 GCA_047638895.1 Lysobacterales bacterium | reverse complement strand
TATTGAAATATTTGAGATGGAAAAGAAGATTGTTCAAGAGTTTAAGAACGGTGATTTATCGACGGAAACATTACGTAAAGCTAAGGAATATGGTTTTGGGGACGCACAATTAGCAGCCTTGATGGGAAAGACAGAAAATGAAATACGTGCATGGCGTAAAGAAAAAGGTGTAATAGCAGTTTTTAAAGCGGTTGATACCTGTGCGGCTGAATTTGAAGCATACACACCATATTACTATTCAACATATGAAGAAGAAGATGAAGCGACCGAAGAAAGAAAAGGCGAAGAGCGTAATCGTAAGAAAGTTATTATTTTAGGTGGTGGACCTAATCGTATTGGACAGGGAATAGAATTTGATTATTGTTGTTGTCATGCAGCGTTTGCTTTAAATGAATTAGGCTACGAAGCGATTATGGTTAACTCAAATCCTGAGACTGTATCAACGGATTATGATATTTCAGATCGTTTGTATTTTGAGCCACTTACATTTGAAGATGTTATGAATATTATGGATGTGGAAAAACCACATGGTGTTATCGTGCAGTTTGGTGGTCAAACGCCACTTAATTTAGCGGCACGTCTTGATGAAGCTGGCGTTCCAGTCATTGGAACAAGTGTTGATTCTATCGAACTGGCTGAGAACCGTGAAGAATTTTCAAAGTTAATGAATAAATTAGGTTTGCTACAACCAGAGAATGGTTCGGCTAATTCTGTAGAAGAATGTATTACAATTGCTAATCGTATCGGATATCCAATCTTAGCACGACCGTCTTATGTATTAGGTGGACGAGCGATGAAGATTGTTTATAATCAAAAACAATTGATGGAGTTTATTGAAGAAGCTAGAAATGTTTCTGGTAATAAACCAATTTTAATTGATCGTTTTGTTGATGATGCAATTGAGATTGATATTGATGCCATATCTGACGGAGAAGAAACGTTTGTTGCTGGAATTATGGAACATATTGAAAATGCGGGTATTCATTCAGGAGACTCAGCGTCGGTACTGCCACCACCAACAATATCAGAATCTATTATTGAAAAAATTAAAGAGATTACATGTCGTATTGCCAAAGCTATTAAAGTTATTGGTTTAATGAATATTCAGTTTGCGGTTAAAGGAAGTAGTATTTATATTTTAGAAGTTAATCCACGCGCCTCACGGACATCACCTTTTGTAAGTAAGGCAACGGGCATTCCACTAGCTAAAATTGCGGCAAAAATAATGGTGG
Source organism: Lysobacterales bacterium (assembly GCA_047638895.1). Classification (GTDB taxonomy): domain Bacteria; phylum Omnitrophota; class Gorgyraeia; order Zapsychrales; family Zapsychraceae; genus JANQNA01. Next base: position 10,547 of record JBLINE010000005.1, on the reverse strand, counting down.
GTGAAAAGTTATCAAGTTTTGGATTAACGTATGAATATTTAAGTGCACATAAGCATTTCGCTGTTAAAGAATCTGTATTACCTTTTAGTAAATTCTCAGGTGTTGATATTGTGTTAGGACCAGAGATGAAATCAACAGGTGAGGTGATGGGTATTGCTGCGGGGTTTGGGGAAGCTTATGCAAAGTCACAGTTAAGTGCGGGTCAGAATTTATTTAAAAAAGGTAAAATATTCTTAAGTGTTAAAGATGAAGATAAACGTGCGATTGTTTCTATTGCTAAGCGTTTTGTTGAGTTAGGTTTTTCTTTAGTTTCAACGCCTGGAACAGCTAAGGTTGTTAAATCGAATGGTATGGACGTGGAAGTGGTACAATCCTATGATCAAGGCGCGCAAAAACTGCCAACACTTATGACATTGATTGAAGAAGATCATATTGCGATGATAATTAATACACCGTCGGTTGGAGAAGAAAAGAGTCAGTATGATATGCGTTCTATTCGTGCGGCGTCAATTTTACACAATGTGCCTTGTATTACAACAATTCAAGGCGCATGGGCAGCAGCTAATGGTATGGAAGCACGAACAAAAAAAGAATTTTCAGTACAATCAATTCAAGAGTATTACGCTAAAAATGAATTGGGCATCAAAGCAGTTAATGTATAGTTTTTACGAAGTATAACTTTCTAGTAAATTAATTTATTATCAATACGAGTGGGGAATATATGTGCGGAATTATTGGTGTATCTAACCATGCTGATGCGGCAAATATAGTTTATTCAGGATTGTATGCCTTGCAACACCGAGGAGAAGAGGCTGCGGGTATTTCTTCTTTTGATGGGAGTAATTTACATACTGTTAAGAGTGCAGGTCTAGTAGCTGATGTGTTTGATGATCGGTCGATGGCAGAGCTTAAAGGAAAGACAGCCATTGGGCATTGTCGTTATTCAACAACAGGATCTAGTAGTTTAAAAAACATCCAACCTTTCTACGTGCGTCATCGTGGAAAATCTATTGCCATTGCACATAATGGTAACTTAACAAATACTGAAGATCTTCATAAAAAACTCGAAGATGATGGGGCTTTATTTCAAACATCAATGGATTCTGAATTGATTGTGCATTTATTGGCACATTCATCAAACGGAGGCTTAATGCCTTGGTTTAAAAATGTAGCTGCAGAACTTAAAGGTGCTTTCTCACTTATCTTTTTAGTAGATGATTCGGTTGTTGGTATTCGTGATCCTCAAGGGTTTCGACCATTATGTTTAGGAAAATTAGATGGGTCTTATATTTTAGCGAGTGAAAGTTGTGCCCTAGATTTAGTACGTGCAGAATTTGTAAGAGACATCGAGCCAGGTGAAGTAGTTGTTATTAAAGGCGATAGTATCGAATCAAGTATTATTGAGAATTCTGAAAACACTAAGCGCGCTCATTGTATTTTTGAAAACATCTATTTTTCACGACCAGATAGTAATATATTTAAAGACAGTGTTTATGGTGTGCGTAAGCGTTTAGGCGCGCAGCTGGCTAAGGAACATCCTGTTAAAGACGTAGACTTTGTTATGTCTATTCCTGATTCGGGTAATTATGCTGCTTTAGGATATGCCAAAGCAGCGAATTTACCTTATGAAGTTGGTATTATTCGTAATCATTATATTGGGCGTACATTTATTCAGCCAACGCAATTATTACGTGATTTACGTGTACGCATTAAGCTTAATCCAATTGCGAGTGTGTTAAAGGGTAAGAAAATTCTTATTGTTGAAGATTCAATTGTGCGCGGAACAACATCACGTAGTCGTATTGAAGAATTAAGACGCGCAGGAGCGAAAGAGATTCATATGCGTATTAGTTGTCCGCCAATTGTATCACCATGTTTTTATGGCATTGATTTTCCAAGTAAGGAAGAATTGATTGGCGCTACGAAATCAGTGCAAGAGATTGCAGATTTTATAAAGGTTGATTCGCTTGAATATTTAAGTGTTGAAGGTATGTTGTCAGTCATGAAAGAAGATCTCTCGTTTTGTGATGCTTGTTTTACAGGTAACTATCCAAGTCATACCCCAACAACAAAAAGTAAATTTTTGTTAGAAGGCTAATTTTTTTTTAAAATACTTTTAAACTTTAGAGTTAAGGATACATATGAGTAAATTTATTTTCATTACAGGTGGTGTTGTTTCAAGTTTGGGTAAAGGGATTGCTGCAGCTTCAATTGCTAAGTTACTTGAGTCACGAGGCCTTAAAACAACAATGCTTAAATGTGATCCTTACTTGAATGTTGACCCTGGTACAATGAGCCCTTTTCAGCATGGTGAAGTATATGTAACGGATGATGGTGCAGAAGCTGATTTAGATTTAGGTCATTATGAAAGATTTTCAAATGCGCATGTAAGTAAGAGTAGCAATATTACGACGGGTAAAGTGTACTACAATGTTATTACAAAAGAACGTCGAGGAGATTATTTAGGAAAGACTGTTCAAATTATTCCTCATATTACTGATGAGATTAAGAAGGGCATTCGTAGGCCTGCTAAAGAAAAAGATGTTGATGTCACTATTGTTGAAATTGGTGGGACAATTGGTGATATTGAAAGTTTACCGTTTCTTGAAGCGATTCGTCAGATGTGTTGGGAGTTAGGTGAAAGTTACGCGATTAACATTCATGTAACATTACTGCCTTATATAAAAGCAGCAGGAGAACATAAGACAAAGCCAACACAACATAGTGTTGGACGATTACGTGAAATAGGAATTACACCAGATATTTTATTATGTCGTACAGAAAAACATATTACACGCGAACAGCGCGATAAGATTTCATTGTTTTGTAACGTGGATCGTGATGCTGTTATTGAAGCCGCAGATGTTAAACATATTTATGAAGTACCAATAGCGCTTAAAAAAGAAGGCTTGGATGAATTGATATTTAAGAAATTGAATATCAAAAGGGAAGATAAGGGATTAAAAGAGTGGGAAGATTTTGTTATTAAGAGGTTAAAGAACCCTACCAAAGAGGTTAAGATAGCGGTTGTTGGTAAGTACATTGCATTACCTGATGCTTATAAATCTATTTATGAAGCGTTGTGTCATGGTGGTATTGCGAACAATGCTAAAGTAAATGTTATTAGGATTGATTCTGAGACTTTAGAAAAAGGTAAGATCGAAAAGAAATTCAAAGGTGTTGATGGTATTTTAATTCCTGGTGGATTTGGTGATCGAGGGATTGAGGGGAAAGTTAAAGCTGTACAGTATGCCCGTGAAAATAACATACCGTTTTTTGGTATTTGTTTAGGTATGCAGGTGGCGACTATTGAATTTGCACGAAATGTGTGCAAACTCAAAGGAGTTAATTCTACAGAATTTAATAAAGATTGTAAGAATCCAGTTATTTCTTTACTTGAAGAACAAAAAACTGTTAAGAACCTAGGGGCTTCAATGCGATTGGGGGCCTACCCTTGTAAGGTTTTGAAAAGTACAAAGAGTTATGCGGCTTATAAGAAAGAAAATATTTCAGAGCGACATCGCCATAGACTTGAATTTAATAATAAATATAAAGCCTCATTTAAGAAAAAAGGGCTTATCTTTGCGGGTGTTAATGCTACACACGGATTGGTTGAGATTATTGAAATTAAATCGCATCCATGGTTTGTGGCAACTCAGTTTCATCCTGAATTTAAGTCTAAGCCAAACAAAGCGCATCCTCTATTTAAAGACTTTATTGCTGCAGCTATTAAACACAGCAAGTAACAAACTTCGAATATTGAAATTACGCGCGGATGGTGGAATTGGTAGACACGTATGCTTGAGGGGCATATGCTTAACGGCATGGAGGTTCAAGTCCTCTTCCGCGCACCAATTTTAAAAGTAATAATTGATCCTTTCATGGAGGATGTATGTCTCACCTAAAGACCGCTAAAGAATTACAACAATTATCATATGTTATTTCCAAAGTATATTATAAACAATGTTGTATTGTTGGTGCGTATTTTGTTGCGTTAGTGATGTTTGTTGATGTGTGTTTCTGGCGTAATTTCGATCTACTTGTTGCTATTGGCGAACAATATTCATATAAAATTTTTTATGCCATTGATTGGAGTATTAATATTACTTTAGCGTATGCATTGCTGTTGAGTTTGTTAATGGTTTTTAAAATAATCCACGATTCTGATTTAAATGGTAAGCCGGGTACTAATAAAGAAACATACCTTTATGTTAAATCCCATTTAAATGTTGTTTTGATAACAGGTTTCTATGCGCTAAGTAAAACATTTTTGTGGGGATTGTTGTTTATTGTTCCGGGCGTGTTTGCAGGTGTTCGATATAATTTTTCTGTTATAGAAGTATTTCTTATGAATACAACGCCACGAGAAGCGATTGAAAAAAGTAAAGATATTGTAAATCATCATTGGTGGCATTGTTTTCGCTTAGTGTTTAGTGTGATTGTAGTTTTGTTAATGGTTGTGTATTCTCACGGTAGTTTTGCTTACTCTATGAATGAAGCGTTACAACTTAAGAATGGCACAATTTGGTTGTACTTAATTGATTTTGCTTTGGTAAGTCTTATTTGGTGTGTTGTTGTTTTTTTAGCGGCTTTTTATTATGAGCTTTATAAGGATATGAGATCTAAAATTACTTAAGGAGATAATGTATTTATGAGTAATGATATTAAAGTAAGTGCAAGTATTTTGTCAGCTGACTTTACTCGCTTAGGTGATGAAATTAAAAAGTGTGAAGATGCTGGTGTTGATATGATACATATTGATGTTATGGATGGTCATTTTGCACCCAATATTAGTATAGGACTTCCCATAGTTGAGGCAGTACGTGGTATAACAAAATTACCTATTGATACACATTTAATGATAGAAAATCCAGGCTCTTATCTTGAAGCTTTTGTTGATGCTGGTTCTAATTTTGTATCTGTACATGCAGAATGTTATGGAGAGCGTCGTAGTGGGTGTCAAAAGTATGGAGAATTCCCTAAAGAAGTTGATAGTTTAGATGAAGAGAAACTTATTAAAGACTTAAATAAAATTAAGAATAAAGGAGCCCAAGCGTGGGTTGTTTTTAATTTAGGGACGCCAGTGTGTTTAGGAAAAGCCCATGAGTATATTGATGGTGCTTTGTTTATGAGTGTTAATCCTGGGTTTTCTGGTCAAAAATTTAATAGTGATGCTTTACCAAAAATTAAAGCATTACGGGATTCTTTTAAGGGTGATATTTCGATTGATGGTGGTGTAAGTGCTCAAACAGCACCCGCAGCGGTTGAAGCAGGTGTTAATGTACTTGCGACGGCTAGTTATTTTTTTGGTGCAGATGATCCAAAAGCTGCTGTTGATTATTTAAAGAATTTGTAGTTTTCTTAGCGGCAAGAGGGTTTCTTAAGGGTGTTTATGAGTGAGATTCTGTTGTGTCTAGAAGACCTATTGTATTGTCCCGTTAACGTGTTATATTTTAAGTATGTGTCAATAAGGCGGATAAAGAATGAAGAAAATGATAAATAAAACATTTAAAAATTTAGGGCAAACAGCAGTTGAGTACCTACTTTTACTTTCTGTCGTTGGTGCTATTGCTTTAATTGCTTTAAATTCAGATATGGGCAAATTTAATCAGGCAGGAGAGCTATATTTTAATAAAGCCGCCGAAGGTATTTTAGGACCACCACCTAGTTGTGGTGATGACATTTGTGACAGACCATATGAAGATGAAGCTAAATGTTGTGTAGATTGCGATGGTTGTTAAAATTATTAATTTCTGTTACGTTGATCACGCACGTAGTTACTTCCATCTGTGCTTTTAGCAAACTTCTTAAGCTCTGCACCTATTTCACCAACTTGTGCCACATGTTCAATGTCTTGCGCACGCGTACTAACTATACCAATTGAAATTCCTAAGAGTCCAAAATTTTGTTCTACACCTTGACGATCTTTAGCTACAATATGGCCACGCTCATAATCTTCTTTTGTATAAAAGTCTGGGACTTTACCATCAAAATCTTTAATGATGGCTTCACATGCATCATCAATTATTGAATCATCTGTAATAAATACAAAATCATCACCACCGATATGACCTATGAAACTATTAGGTCCTGCAACTTTGCGTACGCATTTGATTAATGATCGTGCTGTTTCTTTAATAACGTCATCACCTTTTTCAAAACCATATTTATCATTGTAAGCTTTGAATTTATCTAAATCAGCATAGCCAACTGCAAATGGGTTTTTTTCTGTGATTTGTTCTTGGAGGGCTTCCATGATTGATGTATTCCCAGGTAGATGTGTAAGAGGGGAAGCATCTAGACTTTGTGTAGTACGGCGCATAATCATTTTAATACGCGCGAGTAGTTCGTCTGGAGCAAAAGGTTTAACAATATAATCATCAACACCAGCTTCAATGCCACCAATGCGGTCTTGCGTTTCACCTTTGCCTGTAAGCATGATTACAGGGATGTGGCGTAATAAAATATCTTGTTTAAGTGTTCGACAAAATTCACGTCCATTCATAACGGGCATCATATAGTCACAAATAATAAGATCTGGAATGGTTTGTTGCACGGATTTCAAACCTTCTTCTCCATTACTAGCTTGAATTATTTCATACAATTCCGATAAAGTTAAATCAAGAACATCTAAGATGTCTGGATCATCATCTACAGTTAATATTTTTGGTTTCTTCATTATATAATCCTTTAACTATTAGTTACTCATATCAATTGATGCGTTCTTTGGTAAATCACTTAATGGTAACGTGAAATGAAAGGTTGTTCCTTTATTTATAATACTTGTAACCCACATTGATCCGCCATGTGCTTCAACGATCTTCTTTGCTAAAGGTAATCCTAAGCCAGTACCTTTAACGTTTTGGTTTATTTTATTCTCAACACGATAAAATTCATCAAATAAACGAGCAACATTTTCTTCGCTAATGCCGATTCCAGTATCAGAGATTTCGATGGCTATAATATTATCTTTTAAATTGGCGATTACAGATATAGTTCCTTCTTCTGGGGTGAATTTAATAGCGTTACCGATAAGGTTTATGAAGACGCGTTCGTATTGGCTGTTATCAACAATGACTTCTGGGATGCCAGGCGCGATTGTAGCGGTCCAATTAATGTCTTTTTCTTTCATTTGAGGTGTAAGTAAGTCATAAACACTAGCAACCATTTCATTAAGTGACTGCGAAGACATGTTCATTTCCACACGTCCAGATTCAATGCGTGATATATCTAAAAGGTTGTTTATTAATTTAACTAAGTTGTCTGAGTGTGTATTTATTTTTTCAAGACGTTTTTTAACTTGATCAGGAATCTCACCAAGCTTTCCAGCAATTAAGATTGAAGCGTATCCCTTGATAGATGTTAGTGGTGTTCGTAATTCATGAGAAACAGCAGATATGAATTCTGTTTTTGTTTTGCTAATATTTTGAACTTCTTTTAGTGCTAGTTCGAGCTGTTGCGTTCTTTCTTCAACTTTAGTTTCAAGGACTTGGCTTGAGCGATAAACTTCTTCGAACAAACGTGCATTTTCGAGTGACTGACCTATTTGATTAGCCAATATAGACACAAGCTCTTCATCGCCTTCAGTGATACTAAATGTATTAGAAGTATTTCCTACAAATACTAATCCAATAATGCCTTTTTGTGAAAAAATCGGGCTTAAAACAAAGTGTTGTGTTTTAAATAAGTTAAAAATTATCTCACTATGTTTTTTTGAAGATTTACTTGATGAGAATATATTTCCTTCTGACAAAGCAGTCATTAATGAGGTATCTTTAATTAGATTAAGTATAATAAATTGAAGCTCATCTTCGGTGTAACCTGCAACGATTTTAGATTGAAATAAAAGTCTTGGGTCATACGTACAAATAATATATTGTTCAAAGTCAAGCTCTGACATAAGGGATTGTTTAAGGCGGTGAAAAATTTCTTCTTCATCCAATGTTGTACTAATTAAACGGGATGTTTTTTGTAAGGCATCGAGACCGTTGAGTCGTTTATCAAGTTCCTCTTGTGCACGGTTTAGCTCCAAGTCTGTTTTAACAATAAGTTTTGCTTGTTCGTCTAATGCTGTGAATGATTTCTTCATTTTCATCAGAGCGCATGTAAGTTCTTGAATAGTTTTTTTTTGCGATAAAATTATTGATATAAAAACGATTAGAATTAATACAATAATGCTAGTTGAAATGAAGAGAATGTTTTCTATAGTCATATTAACTTATCGCCAGTACAGTTATGCTTTCATTTTGAAGCAATGGTTTTTTAAATTGATCTGTAGTTTGAAAAGGACATATTTCACCGTTAGCGTAAAAACCGATGATAGGGGTGTCTTTACCAAAGACAGTTTTAATTTCTTGAATTTCTTTAAATGCTTGGCGTCCTAATAATTTTAACCTAGCCATGCTCTCTATGACAATGATTAATTTAGCTTCTTTTCCAAGTAAATCTTTCTTAGCTTCGCATGCTGCTTCAAAGGCTGCTTGTGCACAAGATTCTTTATTGCCAATCATGACATGGACCGTTGACCCTTGGGGAACATCGCCTTGGCAAACAATACTACCGTCACTTAAAATATCAACAGCATTTCTTAATAAATATTCTTGTGATCCTTCAATATAAAGTCCAAGAGGATATAATAAAGCAATTTTACTTAAATGTTTAGAGCGGATATCATCAGATTCTTTTCCTAAATATTCTTCGTATAGTGTAACAGCAGGTTTGTCGTTAATCTTTTTAATAATGTTACTGTATGATTCGGTAATAGTACGAGGCTTACCTAGTGGGCGCCAGCCATGGCGGGAGGCAATGCTTACATTAATTTGACCACCTAAAATAAGGCCAACGGCGGCATGGCGTAGAACTTTATTTTGATAGAACTGAAAGGTATTGTTAAAGTGAAAGTCATCAGAGGTGCCAGCACCTACAACTGGAAAAATGTTTCCAAATATGTTTTGAACACCTTTAATAAAGTGAGAGTTATTTTCTAAGTGGCCATCAATGAAGAACAAAAATACTTGTCGTCCTTGAGCTTTAAGTTCTTGAAGGCTTTTTTGCGCAAGTTCAGATCCGGCATTCTGAAGATTTTGTGTTTTCAAATTTTCTATAGCACTAATACCGAAGCTCATCTCAGGAATGTCTAAAAATAGTATAGCAATGCCGCGCGTTTTAATGGAATTTGGTAGTATAATACCAGCTGAGGAACAACCAATTATTTGAGTGTTAGGTAGTAGATTTTTAACAGTATCAATGATAGTGTTTGGATTATAGTGAACCGTTGTAATAAGCAGTGCTAATTTAGGGGTCTTTGATTGAGATGACTCAACCGCACTTTCGATAGCTTCCTGCGTAGCTCTTTTTGTGTCTAAGTGATGCCCAAATCCAATACCAATGCCTGAAGGCACAGTGACTCCGATCTTTTAATAAGTAATATTAATATTAAAAGTATACACCAATATAATAGAAGGCAAAATTTAATTTAATAAATATGAATGTATTGTAATAAGAAGCAGTATTAGCTAATAATATAAGACATTGAGTTATTGTTAACTTGCCAAGTGCCGTTGTTAATTTTAAACTGAGGAAGCTTCTCAGTGCTTGTTATTTTATTTTCACATAACCAACGCACAAACTTTCCTTTTATAAGTTTGCCATTGTGTCCTGCGGGCTTACGTTCACCATCTTTTTCGATAACAAAATCAATACGAACACCATTTGAATAGGCAATGGCTTTGTGGTGGGCTTGTGGGAGTAGATCGATAATAAAAGTATCTTTCAGTGATTCTTCATGGATCGTGCGCCAATGTTTTGTAGCATCAAGTTTATCAATTTTTAATTTATACTCAGGTAAAAGATCTAAAGGTGCCACTAATCCAAATAGAGCAGAAATAATGCGCACATGTGTGTTGAAAAATTCTCTAGATCTTTTATTTAAAGATTCGTAGCTGATGCCATCATAAACAACGCCGCAATAACGCTCAATGGATGGGAGGGTTGGGTTTGTTAATATCTGAGTATTAGCTGCGATTGCTTGTTCTAAGTTTTTACCTTTTACTCCAATTAACTTTTCAAAATCACCGGAATAATTTTGTAAACGCTCAAGTATTGGCGCTACATTCTTAGTTACTTTTTTAAGAGGAGGGTTTGTGCCACCTTTTTGTTTACCTTCGGATGGGGGGATTAGGATTAGGGTTTTTGTCATGGGGCGATAATAATTGAGTTGATGGTAATTAAGTTAATAATCGGGGTGATATCTTGGGCGGTGTTGTTTTATTGGTGGTAACGACTTGAAGCTGTCGTTATCTTTTGGGTGACAAAACACCTTGGTGTTGCTAATCCTTTGGCTTAGCAACTGTCTATATAAAATAAGATAAGATCGTTATAGTTCCGAATAGTAACATGAAATAACCAAAGTTTATGGCTTTAGCTATTTTTAATAAAATATGAATTGTTAAAAGTCCAAAAATAAATGAGAATGCTAATCCTAGTAACGACTCGACGGATAATGTAAGTGCGGAGAAGTTTAAGATAATATTTCCTGCTAAAACAAT
>JBLINE010000004.1:0-11818 GCA_047638895.1 Lysobacterales bacterium | reverse complement strand
AGCATCACGAAAATTAATATAATAATGCCCCATTTTATGTAAATCATTAATCCGTGCTTCATGGATGTCGTTAAATAATGCCATAACCAATGTGCGATTAACATCCACCTTTTCTAAATGCGCTATATAATAAGCAATAATAGCGCAACGAAAAGAATGCTCTGCCACACTCTCAGGATCTTTAATCCCTGCAACCCACCATCCACTTCGTTTAACTGCCTTTAGTAAGCCAGCCTCTGCGAAGAAATCAAGAGCATGCGTATACTTATTATTTTTTATTTTTTTTGCGTTCGGCTTTTTGTTTTGTGATTTCATAACAAAGGATAGTTGTTGCATGTGCTGCATTAAATGATAATGTTTGTGCTGCCATTGGAATAGTAACTTTTACATCTAAGTTCTTTTGAATAATTGGACGAATACCACTTTGTTCCGATCCAATAACAAGAGCAATTGGTAATGGCAACGTATCATCAGTTATTGGCTTACCGCCCTCAACAACAGCACCTGCCACCCAAAAACCAAGTTTTTTAGCTTTAGCAAGGGCTTTATTAATATTAGCTACTTTAGCGATTGGCACAAAGTTCTCTCCACCAGATGAAATACGTAACACAGTTTCTGTTACACTTACAGAATCATGAGTCGGCACTACCAAAGAAAACCTCCCTAAACATCCAAGGCTACGTAATATAGCTCCCATATTCTGTGGATCAGTAATCCCATCAAGAAAAACCGGACAACGCTTATTTTTAAAAGCATTTTCAATTAAATCATCATATAACTCATATTCAAATTCGTCGACGACAGCAACGACGCCTTGTGAATTTTTATGTTTCGCAAGTTTTAACATCTGTGAAGCCGGGATAGAAAGAACGGAAATACGATGAGATGTCGATTTTTTACGCACCTCAGCCATCCCCTTAGCTCCTTCTTCAATATATATTTTCTCAATACTTTTTGGGTCTGAACGTAAACGTTCAACAACCGCATTTCTTCCAAATAATCTCATATATTCTCAATTCCTTAGTATTATTCTTGAATTTTAGCATTACGTTCTTCTACTTCTTGAACATACCTACCATCTAACTCTTCCATTTGATTCGTGTATTCAACATAATCAATACCTTTATTTAAATACATACTTTCAATCGCATCACGCTTTTCTTTATATTCTGCGAAATGAGGATCTTTAATGAGCATTCGTGGATGTTTAAGATATTCGCGAAACTTAACGCCCTCTTTAGACATTCCTGAGCAACCAACCAGACTAAAAACTATAAGTGCTAAAAGTACATTTTTCATGAATTTCCTTTTGTATAAATTGATTCTTTATTTAATTTATTTCTTTATTCTCAAACCTAAATAAACCAACGGGCGTAAAATACTCCACCACCCCGTAATCGGCTTCATCTTGGTATATCCTAAAGATTTAGCTGGGTAAATCTTGGTTACAGGTACTTCTTTAAACACATAATCAAGCTTTAATGCCTTGTAGAGAATATACGGCTCTAACTCATATTGATCAAGCCAATTCTGCATAATATTTATATGTGGGTTATCAAATACTGATAGCTTAAATGCCCTAAATCCATTCGTTGTATCCGTCACACGTTTAGATGTAATCAATTGCATTAAAAATGGATGCACCCTTGTGGCCAACTTACGATACAAAGGCATATCACCACCCACACAATTCTTAGCTAAATAGCGTGATCCTTGTATAAAATCATAGTTTTTTTGAATAATTGGATCAATTAAACGTGGGATTTCATCAGGATTATCCTTATCATTCCCTGCCATGATAACTATCATATCATAGCTATTATACCGTGCATACTGGATCATTGTACGGATCGCAGCACCAACGCCTTGTCGCTTATCATGATGAATAGCACTCACACCTTTACCTGCGTATGTTTCAAGTAATTCTTTTGTACCATCATCTGAGCCATCATCCATCACCACATAATCGACACGACTACGTACAGAGCTAGCCAAAAAACGTTCAATAACACATTTTAACTTTACATGTTCATTATAAGCAATAGGTGATACTAAAATCTTCTTCATCTACTCTCTTCTTTACGCACTATCCTTATCAACTTTATTCCCTTTTTCATCAACATACCCTTTTAAAACTGCAGGATTACCATAAACCAACCCATAATCAGGCACATCTTTTGTCACAACAGTACCAGCTCCAACAAAAGCATAGGCACCAACAGTCACACCACAAAGAATAGTAGCATTAGCACCTAAAGAAGCCCCCTTCTTAATTGTCGTCTTTTCCCATTGAACATCCTGTCCAGCATGCGCCTTACTACGTGGGTAACGATCATTAATAAACGCCACATTTGAGCCAACAAATACATTATCTTCAACAGTAACCCCATCAAAAATCGACACATGATGTTTAATCGTAACATTATCACCAATAACCCCACCTTTTTCAACATAACTGCCATCACATACATTGCAATTTTTACCAATAATAGCACCCTCTGAAATATTACAAAAAGCCCAAATGTTGGTATCACGACCAATCTTCGCACCATCATGTACTAATGCTTGTTCATGTTTAAAATAATTCATACTTTTCTCCAACTATACATTAACGCTACGTCCACCATCTTCCATGGATTCTTGAATAGCAACGAGTGTCGCAACCACATCGGCAGCCTTACTCGCATCAACGTTACCGACTGATTGTGTACCATTAATACATTCTAAAAAGGTTTGATTCTGCTTTTTAAGCGGCTCAAACATATCGATCTTAGGCATCGTAATACTACCTTCACGTGATAACAATTGAAATTCACCATATGTTTCATAATACTGAGATGTTTTCTCAACGTACTTATCATACACTTTAATAGGTGCCTCAGTATTTAAATCATCCCAAATAACCATCTTCTTCTCGGCGACAATTGTTATTTGGCGTACTTTCTTAGGATCTAACCAACTCACGTGCACATTCGCCATAATATCATTAGGATATTCTATACTCGCAAAAGATAAATCCTCCAAATCATTACCTAAACATTTATGTCCACGTGCCGAAACGTTTAAAGCTTTATTGTCAAATAAGAAATTAAGAATTGAAATATCATGCGGCGCCAAATCCCACAAAGCATTAACATCATATCGAAACGGCCCTAAATTGGTGCGTGTGGTATGCGTATAATAAATCTTCCCCATCTCACCCGAATTTATATATTCCTTTAACCACAAAACACCTGGATTAAAAAGAAACACATGCCCTACCATTAATATTAAATTCTTACTTTGTGCTAAGGCCCCTAACTGCTTAGATTCCTCGACAGTTAAAGTTAACGGCTTCTCACAAAACACATGCTTACCCGCATTAAGCGCCTCTTTTACTATGCTAAAATGAGTATTGGTCGGTGTAACAATACATACAGCATGAATATCTGAAGAATTCAAAATTGCTGTATAATCTGTTGTTACTTCTACATTAAGAAATGTTTCTTTAATGGAATTAAGACGCTCTTTATCTGTGTCTGCACACATAACCACTTTAGAATCAGATAAATGTGAAAAAACACGTACATGATTTGGGCCCCAATGACCACATCCAATAACACCTATATTAATCAATATTTCATCCTTCCATAAACTACATTTATCTCTCTATTTATCCTGTGCATTATACTCAACAAAGAAAGTGAAAGAAAGTCTTTATTTCATGTTTTACCATCATATAGTATAATACGTTCTATTCAAGCAACCTTAAATAATTTAACCACTCCATTATGAATATACATCTTAAAATTAACCAAACTATATCTTATTTTATTATAATAATTATATTAGGACTTATAATAATAAATTTTATTAATATTAATAATGATTTTAAAGCACGTAAAGATGGTCCTAAATATCAACCTGGACAAGCTTATATGGAAATGAAGACCCCCCTTAATAAACTTCACCATGTGGGTTATCATACTGATGGCAGCATGTCTTCTGAGAAGAATGATGGTGATTTTTTAATGGCTCAACATATGCTAGCACCTACCGTGCTTCACCCTGATAATATGACTGAAAAAATACATGTCTTAAACTTTAAAAATGAAAAGAAAGCATTACAACGCATCCAACAGTTAAACGGTAAATTAATTTACCATAATCAATACGGCAAAGCTTTGGTTCTAAAACAATAATGTTCCTTATTCCTTACATAATTTCTATTACCACTGGCTATTTAGTCATAGCCCTATTATTTAAACACACGCGTGACTATATCACGTGGCTTCATTTGGTTCTAAGTGTTGGACTTGGCTTAGGTCTTAATGGACTACTTACTTTCATCAGCATATTAATAGTTGGAAAACTTCAAGCACCTTTTGTTATATCACTTAATTTAATATTTCTAGCTGTTCTATTCTTGGCTAATCGTTCCATCTTAAAAGATATCATATTAAAATACAAAGATACCACCCTTGGCTTAAAAACATTCGCTATGATTATTTATTGGGCCCTCTTTATAACAGGTTTAAGTTTATTTGCCGCTAAATACCCATGGGGTGGATGGGATGCTTGGGCTTTATGGAATACAAAAACAAAATTTCTTGTATTTGCAGGCGCGAATTGGACTGACATATTAAACACCCTAAACTGGCATACACAACCTGATTATCCATTGTTACTTCCAAGCATTAATAGTTGGATACATACATTAGCAAAAACACCTTTATTATCTACAACATTTATAACTGCTATGCTACTTTCTTCGACGATCATTATGCTTTTATTTATAAGTCTGCGTCGATTCATAAATACAAAAATTGCTTTTCTTACCTCACTCCTAATGGGAACAAATTACTTTTTTATACTATTATCTACCGCTCAATATGCAGATGTGCTTTTAGCACTTTATATTCTGGCAAGTGTAGTTACTTTATACCTAGCCTTTGAAAGCCCTTCACTTAAAAAGTTCATACTCCCTGGATTATTTCTAGGTTTAATGACTTTCACTAAAAATGAAGGTATTGTTACTAGTATTTTACTTCTAAGTATTAGCTGTATTTATTTACTAATAACCACTTCTCACAAAAAACAAGCTCTGAAATGGTGCCTAACACTTAGTGGAAGTTATTTCTTATGTGCTTGGGTTACTATATATTTTAAGTTAGTCTTAACCCAATCCAATCCTGACATACTACCAATGAACGGCAACGCAGAGTATACTTTCTTGAACATGCACGGGCTATCAATTACATGGTCACATTTACTTAAAGAATGGCTACGCATCCAATGGGGATACATTTGGTTCTTATTAATTGTTATGACAACAATTAAACTCCCCTCTTATTTTAAGAAAGAAAACTTAGTACCCTCCCTATTTCTAATACTTTACACTGGGATCTTACTACTGATATACTTAACAACAATAAATTTTGATTTATCGTGGCGATTAACCCATACATTAAAAAGAATACTATTCTATTTATTACCAACCATCATATTCTTAAATTGCTACACACACTGGCACATACAATTACCCAAAAATTAAAAATCTTAAAAATACATTAAATAAAAACTTATACACCTTATTATTCATTGCTTCATACATAATTTGGTGCCTGTGTTTTCGTTACTTTTTTAAAGGCGATCTATTTTTAGTTCATGATGCGCCATCTTATCTAAACCATATAAAATTCTATGTCACAAATATCGCAAACGGCGTTTATCCACTATGGGATCCAGATTGGAACTATGGCACACCTTCAGACTTCTTTCTCCAACGTATCGGATCATTCAACCCGTTCTACCTAATCCTTGCTCTACTCATTAAACTACGCGTTCCTTTTTACCAAGCTTATATTTTATTCATGTCTGCCTATCACTTTCTTGGCATGCTTGGGTTTTATGTATTGATAAAAACAACCACGAAAAATAAGTTAGTTAGTTATACTGGATTCTTATTACTTTTGTTTTCATCCTTAGGTACACGGATGTTTGATTCATATTTACAACTTATATACGTGCCAATCATATGGTTCTTTGCATTCTTAGTTTTATTTCACCAAAAACAATCACGTCGCAACCTTCTAGGTATTATTTTCACAATAATGTTATTACTGATCACATACATTCCATTCTATTTTATTATTATTGCGATTTCTTTTATTATTTGTTACATCTTATTTTTTCCAATTAAATCCGTATTATTTACTAAAAACATATTTAAATTTTTAGGGAAGAATAAATGCTTCACATTATGTTGCTGTATTCTTCTTCTATGCGCAGCAGTTCCAGGCTACTCATTTTTCGTTTCTGGTAAGAATCAAGAAATTGTCATGCCAGCTCGGCACGCTAGCACTGAAAAAATTACAAATCAAACAAATACATTAAAGGTTAATGAAAAAAATATTAAAGAATGGGGCGTTACAGAAGAATTATTATTTAGCAAAGAGTTACTGACTAATATAAAGAATATTCATTATAAAGTTTGTTATATACCTATCTTTGGATTTATTATCCTTTTCTTAATCATAATCACTCCTATAAAAAAAGAGTCATTGTTTCTCAGCCTCTGGTTACTGCTCTTGTATTTAATCGCTACGCCCAACATGTTTCTTCATAACTTTATGCTTGAACATATATTCTTTTTTAAATACTTTCGCAACTTACATTTCTTCTTATGGTTTATCATTCTCCCTCTATATATCTTTATCATTACCAATCAATTTAATTATTTAATAAAAAATATTCGAGAAAACAAACAACCGTATCTCTGGCTATACAATGTTGTAGCGCATATTACACTAGGACTAATCTTACTATTAATGTTTATACCTAATATTGTTACTTACCTAACACTCTTTATCAGTCTAGCTCTATCTACACTAATTATAAGAAAACCTTCATTACTAGATAAAAAGCTAACACCCCTATTTATTACACTTATTATTATCATAGAGCCCATCTTCGTGTATCACTTCTTACTAGATAATAGCTATAAAGAGGTTCCTGAATACGTAAACACCATTAACAATACAAGCGCTACATACAAACGTTCATCATCAATTACATCACTTGAAATACAAAAAACCAAAAATATCCGTACAACACGTACTTCTTTTTATATTGGCACCAGCGCCCTATACAAATTCTTTCAAATAGTGCCAACTAACTACGCACAATCGCTATACTTTAAAAATAAATTTATTGTTTATAACAATGTTAAAAGAACAGGCTCTGACACAGTTTATTTAAATGAATTAAGTGCTTCAATAGAAAATCAAACAAATGAAGTATATCTAACTAGTTATGAAGAAAAACCCTTAGATCCAGTCAACAACAAGACTCCGCAATACATTACCAAAGATTCAGGTTTAATCGATATTATTAAATCAACTACAAACCAACTACACCTTACCACTCATATTAATCATGATGTATTTCTTGTATACACTGACAACTACAGTAATAAATGGACGGCTTCAATAAACAACACCCCAACTAAAGTTTATCAAAGCAATATTACATCTAAAGGAATCTTTCTACCAAAAGGAAATAATTCTGTCGTATTCAAATACAAAAACAAAATAGATTACTTAATAACCTACACAATATTTACTTCATTTCTGTTAGTCCTACTGTTTCTTATAAAGCTTTCAATCATAAAAAAAGAAGACTCATGATGCCTCGTATAAACAAATACTTTAATTACTTTGGTCTTATAATACTTCTCATCAGTAGTATGCTCATTCTCTTATTACCTTTAAAGGAATCAACATCAACTGCAAAAATTGCTGTCTTAAATCGTCTACGTCCCGAATATAAAAAATTATTGATACTACATAATAACTCTACTAATAAAGAACATACCGCACATCCCTTTAAACAATATTTCACGCAAATCCTCACTTACATGCCAAATCGTTCTGATGCTTTTGGTTTATTAGCTTACTCCAACTATAATCTAAACAATACATCAGAAGCAATTAATAATTACAAACAAGCCATAGAACTAAACCCTAAATTTTTCTGGTATTATTATAATCTAAGCATTCTTTACAGTAATATTAATAACCATCAAATGTCCGTATACTTATTAGAAAAAGCACTCACACTTTCTCCTCTAACAACATTAAATGGTATCATTCAATCACAAAAAATTTATCTACCATTACATATACAAGTAGGAAATAAGACTGGAGCAGATTTAGAAAAAGAATTAAGAGATGGTTATAATAATGGGCGCCTACTTCTTATATATAACTATGAGAAACTAAATATGTACGATAAAGTGCTTTCTCTTTCTAGTGCTGGTCTTAAAACAAGCACACAAAATCATGATTTCTATTTTTATATGTTAGGAAAAATTGCCTATAAAACTCAAAACTATAAAAGGTCTTTTGAATTTTTACAACAATCTCTTAGTAGTAATCCCAAGTATCTTCCTTCGCTTATTCTTATGAAAGATATTGCGGTACGAACCAAACAAAGTATCCTATCAGAACAACTTGAATTAAGAATTAGAAATAACACTGGAAACATGTCCGACGAACCTACTTGGTTGCTTGAAGTTTTTTAAACTCTTCAACACTTACTGGTGCTTTTTTGTAATACACCATTCGTGAGAAGTTACGGTAATAATAATAAATCCCATCATTATATGAAAACATCTTCTGTGGAGTTGCTAAGCTTAATATCGCACATGGTTCAAACGCCCCATTAGGAAATTTTGTACTATCCTCTCGTAAGATATGTTCAATACGGAATTCTGTCCCCTCATTCTTAAGTAACGCCCATACAGGGTATTCCCACCCATCAGCCCCCAATTCAACACCTACATTAAAACATTTCTCCTGAACCAACGTAGCAATAGCTTCCTTATAAAATTTAGCACGCGTAGGATCATTAGAGAAGTACTGGTCAATCCGTGGTGTTGAAAATATAGTTGATTTGTTCAAAAGCATTCGTCGAGATGTGTTTTGAAACACAGCTGGCATAACCAATCCAAAACAAAGCATACTCATCACCAAGGTGAATATATGATGCCATCGTGTTACTACATAAGCCATTAGTGGTGCCAATAAAATAAATATTGGCAAATGATACCGGCTATGAAAAGGATTCCAGCGTAAAAGTAACACAAACACGAATCCCATTAAAACTGGAATTAAAACATATTTCTTAATTAGCATCGCATCTTTAGAACGTATAAACATTAAAATAATAAAACAAAAAAATATCATCCAAAAGTGCAACACGTTACCCGCAGTATCTTCATGCATTGATTCAGCTATCTTATATTCACTCCCTCCATAGCTTAAACGTTTATCTAATATGTCTAAATCTAATACTTTATGTAACCGTACTATACTAGATTCCATTAACTCATTTAATCCTTTAAATGAAGAAGTCATATGTAAGCCCGCATTACGCGTTATATTAGAAAGCAACGCTTGTGGAGAATAGATTTCATTAATAGATTTAGCGCGATCCCCTTTAGAAAATATTGTCTGACTTTGATGATACAATCGCATATTAAATGGTGCATTAATAACGATAATAATTGATACAATCATTACCACTTTAACACCCATCGTTTTAAAAGATCGTCGTATTGTTATGAGTATAAAACTTGCTATCAGTACACTTCCAAATAACACACCAGACCCCTTTGTCAAACAGGCATGAGCGATAGTTAACCCAAACAATACACAATCTATGTTTTTATGATACTTAACCCACCTCAGTAGAAAAATAGTAGCACTCACAAGCCAAAAGCTAACAACTAAATCATTCTGTGTACTTGATCCTTGCAGTATTGCCATAGGAATTGTTACACAAAAAAATGCAGCCATTAATTGAACTTCTCGCCTTTGACCTAAAAGTTTAGCGATAGATGACACACCAATAGTACACAAGAACAAACTAAACCATTGCACAAAATTAACAAGGCGATCACTATCTTGTAGAATATATACCTGAGTAATAACGTATTCCGCCCAAGGGGCATACTCATTTTGTCGGTAAACTTGGGTAGGATAAAAATCAACTGCTTTGTTTTGTGACCAATGGGCCACACGACTCATATGATACGTTAATGAATCCCAATTATTTGGAGGCGCTATAAAAGCGATTAAAGCAACACACGCAAGAATAAAGATAATGCCACTTAACTGAAATTTCTGAACACCTGTGAACTTAACAGGGGTATCTAATCGAAAAGATCCTTTCTTATTAATGAGAATATAAACAAGCACAATATCAATTAATACCCAGAAACAAGAAAGCCCTACTAGTGTTATACACTTAAATACGTTTAATAACTCAATACTAAACGTAACTAAGAACCCACACATAACCGCCGCTACAACAAATTGCTCTCTTTTTTGTGTAAATATATTATTGTAATAATAATTAATGGTAAGAAAAAGAAGGATGAAACTAATTGGAAGAAGTAACACCAACATAGAAATTTACACCAAAAGGTTATTTATGTCCGAACATGCCGAAATACATTTCAAGAGCATACGAAAAATTAATCTTCTTACCTTCTTGTACAGTACGTGCATCGTAATTAATAGGGACTTCAATTATATCGATGCCTTTTTTAATCATCTTAGCAGAAAATTCTGTCTCAAAAGCAAATCGTTGTGATGTAATATTGATTTGTTTAAATAAATCTTTGCTAAAAAGTTTATAACAAGTATTAATGTCGGTTAATTTTGTACCATAAAGAATATTAAAACTAAAATTAGAAAAATTATTAGCTAAACGATTAATAAGCTTCATATTCTTAATGTTGCCCTTAAATCGTGACCCATAAACCACTTCTTTTTTATCTTCAATGATAGGTTTTAATAAATCAGGATAACTAGCAGGTAAGTATTCTAGATCCGCATCTTGAATTAATAACAAATCCCCCGTTGCCTCATCAAACCCTCTTAAAATCGCAGATGTTTTTCCTGCATTCTTAGGCTGATGAAACACCTTAATTACATCATCCCCATATTTTTTTAAGATCTCTGCAGTAGCATCAGTCGAGCCATCATTAACAACTACCACTTCTTTTTCTAAGTCATAGGGCAACTGAACATCACATACTTCTTTTAAAATAGCTTCTACTGTATTTTCCTCATTATACACAGGGATAACAATGGATAGTTTCATTAATCTTCCTAAGTAATGCGTTCGATTTTAAGTACTTTATAACGTGTTACACCAGCTGGAACTTTAATTTCAACAGAATCGCCAACCGCTTTTGCCAGTAACCCTCTCCCTATCGGTGATAACACAGAGATCATATTATTATCAAAATCTGACTCTTCTTCACTAACAAGCAAGTACGTAATTTTATTCTTTGTTTTTAAATCTTGTACTGTCGCATAGGCGCCGATATAAATTTTATCATTTGCAATTTTTTGGTCTTGAATAATCTTAGCACGTGAGATCTGACTCTCAACGTCTTTTTGACGTGCAGCATTCATAGCTTGCGCTTCTTTAGCCGCATCATATTCTGCATTCTCAGATAAATCACCTTGTAGTCGTGCTTCTTCAATTTGTCCTGAAATTTTAATACTATCTTTCTTCAATTGTTCTAAGTTAGCAATTAACTTATGAAAAAAATCTCTTGTGAGATAAATATCGCTCATCCTAATCTCCTTTTAACATAAAAAATGACCTCGAGTTTCCTCGAGGTCATTTACTTTAATATATTACATTCCTTCGACAGCCTTAGTCATAATAGGAAGAATTTCTAATGCTTCATCTTTATTCATACGTCCCAACTTTGCAAATCTCCACTCACCTGTTGCCCCCATATTCTCGCGAGACAATT
>JBLINE010000003.1:0-13039 GCA_047638895.1 Lysobacterales bacterium | reverse complement strand
GGTGTACGTTATCAACCAACAAAAGCGTCTAACGTAGAGCTAGTTGGGTTTTATACAGACTTTGATGATTTACTTGTTTCTGATAACGTTGGTGGTAGTGGTAGTGGTGCGACAGAAAATGTAGGAGATGTTATCTCAAAAGGACTTGAGCTTAAAGCAAGTTATGATTATGGGGTTGCTTCGGAAAAAGAATTTAGAAATCCATATTATGTAAGTTTCACGTATACTGATTCTACTTTAGATGGTAATTCTAATTCAACTGATGCAGAATCAATTTTTGCAGGTGGTGTTGATGGGGCTAAAGTACCATATGTTCCTGAACTTCAATTCTCACTTGGAACTGGATTTGAAAAAGGTAAATGGGGTTTTGCGCTAGACGGTACGTTTGTTGCAGAAACATTTACAACAGCAAGCAACACAGAGCATCAAGCACGTACAGATGGCACGCTTGATTCACGTTATGGTAAAACGGATGAATATTTTGTTATTGATTTGTCTGGAGAATATCAAGTGAACGCTAATGCGCGTGTATTTGCTAATATACATAATGTTGGGGATGTTGAATATGTGGTTTCACGTCATCCACATGGGCCTCGTCCAGGCAAACCATTTACGGCTTTGGCAGGTGTTGAGCTTAAATTTTAAGGCAATCGGTAATTGGCAATCGGCAACGGGATAACGCCTGATGGGATAATTTTAAGTTTTTATTATCATAACAGGAAAACTTCCATTGCCAATTGCCCACTGCCAATTGCCTAACAATTTATTAATTATTACGAGGAACATTATGTTTTCACAAAATTTGGCGGAATTATTTGCTAAAGCAGGTCTAACACGATGGGCATTATTAATTTGTTCGATTGTAGGGCTGGCTATTATTTTAGAACGTTTGACTTATTTTATACGCACGCGTTATCCGTATGAAAAGTTTCGTCGTGAACTGTTTGTCGTTTTAGCGAAAGAGCAGTTAATGCCAGCTATTCATTTGTGCAATAATATTAATAATCCAACAGCACGTTTAGCGGGTGTTTATATTAGTAATTTAAAGAATCGTAAGCGTGAAAGCGTTTTAAGTCGTGAAGGATCACAAGCGATTGAGAAAGTGGAAGCACGTATGCGAGGACTTGCCACGATTGTTCATATTGCACCACTACTTGGTCTTCTTGGAACAGTAGCAGGATTGGTATCAGCCTTTCAAAGCATTGAAGATGCGATAGGGCCTGTGTCTGCCCAAGCGTTAGCGGGTGGTATTTGGGAAGCACTTTTAAGTACAGTATTTGGTTTAATTATTGCCATTCCCTGTATGGTGGCTTATCACACGTTTGAAGGGCGTGCGGATAAAATTGCACGTCGTATGCAATTAATTGTAAGTGAATTAGATGAATTTTTTGGGAATCAAACAAAAGAGATGCAATCAGTATCAGAATCAACGATTGATGATAATTTGACACAATAATATGGAAATTATTCGCGCACGTAAAACAAAACTAAGTATCGATTTAGCTCCCTTAATTGATGTTGTATTTCAGTTATTGGTATTCTTTATGTTAACATCGACATTTGCAAAGCCAGCTATGGAACTTAACTTACCTAAAGCAGTTATGGCTGAAAAAGTGCAGGATACACGCATAGTTATTGAAGTTAATCGTGATGGACAAATTTCTGTTAACCAAGAGTTAACAAGCAAAGAAGAGTTGGTGACTTCTTTACGTAAGTTGTTTAAGCAAGAAAATATAACTACAGTTGATATCGAAGGTGATCAAAATATTGTTTATGGTTCTTTTATGGAAGTTATGAATTTAAGTAAGCAAGCGGGCGCTACACAAATTAATTTAGTTCATGAAAAGGATGCTCAGTAATGAATTTTCTAAGTCGTAATAAATTATTTATTGCTACCTTAGGTTTTTCAGCTAGTATTCATGGGTCTTTTTTGGTAGGTAGTATGTTTACACCAACAGCACCTAATTTTTCTGTAGTTCAAGCACCTAACACCGTTGCTGTTAACTTAGTTGAACGTGTAGTACTTAAGCCTGATCCAGTCAAGATTATTGAGCCTATTGAGGAAGTTATAACAGTAGAAAATCAGGAAGTTGAACAAGAGATAATAATCGAGAAAGAGCCTGAGCCGATTATTGAAGAAGTAAAACCAGAAGAAGTATTTGAAGAATCTCAAGAAGCGATTAAATCTATTGAATCAATGGGGGCATTGGCAGATGCTAACCCTCTTGAGCACTTAAATAAAGCTCCATCGTATCCTCGTTTGGCTCAACAACGAGGCTGGGAAGGGACTGTTGTTTTAGACGTCGTCGTTGATGCTCAAGGTTTCGCTGAAAGTATTTCAATTAATACAAGTTCTGGGCGTAGTATTTTAGATAAAGCAGCACTACGTGCAGTCGGTAAATGGCAGTTTGAAGCGGCACGTAGTGGTGATAAAGCATTTGAATCATCGATCAAAGTACCGGTCGAGTTTCGTTTAATTAAATAATAATTAAAGATAAGTTTGGAGAACACATGAAAATTATACGATGTACACTTTCACTTATAGTTATGGTTTTAGGAATGACTACTGGTGCTGTTGCCAATGAAAAATTAACGGTTTTTTCTGGACGTAAAGAGCCTTTGATTCGGCCAGTTATTGATTTGTTTGAGAAAACATCTAATATTAAGGTAACACTTAAGACGGGAAAGTCTGGGGCTCTTGCACATCAAATTTTACAAGAACTACCTAAGACAACAGCTGATGTTTTCATTGCTAAAGAATCTGGTTCCTTAGAGTTTTTACGTATGAAGGGTGGTTTTGATAGTTATTCTTCTGAGGCTACTAAAAATATTCCTGATAGTGTTAAGGCCTCAGATAATACGTGGATTGGGGTTTCAGGACGTAGTCGTGCCGTAATTTATAATAAAGATTTAGTTAAGGATGAGGATCTTCCTACGCATTTGGAAGATTTACTAGATGTTAAATATAAAGGAAAGGTTGCGGCGGTTAATAGTGGTAATGAGTCATTAGTTGCTTGGGTAAGTGGTTTACGGTTGGCTATAGGTCATGCTAAAACAAAAGAATTATTACAAGGGTTAAAAGATAATGACATCCAATTAATTGGAAAAAGTCATACACAAGTACGTAAATCTATTGCCCGTGGAGAATTTCCTTTTGGATTAATTAATCATTATTATTATCATCTACAACGCCATGACGCCGAAGTAGATTATCGTAATGTAGGTATTATTTATTTAGATCAAGATAAAGGTGGCCGTGGTGAAATCGTAAACGTTTCAGGGGCAGGTATTGTAAAGAATGCACCGCATCGAGGTAATGCAGAGAAATTTATTAATTTTCTTGCGTCAAGTGAAGCACAGCGGTTATTTGCAGAAGTAAATTTTGAGTATCCTCTTATAGCAGGCGTTAAGGCTCATCCAGAAACACTAGAAGCACTAGGATGTAAAGAAGATGCTGATGCACTAAAATGTATCCGTATGATGCCAGTGGTATTGGATGAACTAGGCGGTGCTTTAAATGACACTCTAGATTTATTAGATGATGTCGATTGGAATTAGAGGAATAGCGAGGAATTTAATAGGCAATCGGAAGCGGGAGTTTTCCTGTTATGATAATTAATATAATCATAACGGGCATTATCCCCATTGCCGATTGCCTAATCTAAAAACACTATGTTATTACGTAAAATCATATCCATAATTATTGCGATCATAATGATCATTCCTTTAGGGTTTGTAGTAGGGAGTGCTTTTGGTGTCGATGCTGCTGTTTGGCAGAAGTTGCTTGCGCGTCGTATTCCACAACTTATGCTTAACTCGACATTGCTTGTTACTTTTGTATGTTTAGCTTCGGTAATATTAGGTGGGGGACTTGCCTTTTTAGTAGAGCGAACAACATTGCCATTTAAAAACTTTTTCCGTACATTACTTATAGCACCACTAATCACTCCGTGTTACATCATTGGCATTTGTTACATTAACTTTGTCGGTAAGAATGGCTTAGCTGAGAAATGGTTGAGTGGTATTGGGCTTGATATAACTGTACCGAGCTTTTATGGGTTTTGGGGTGCTAGTTTTATTTTAGTTCTTGGAATTTTCCCATACGTATTTACTTTGGTATCTTCGGCGATGCATACGTTTGATCCACGTTTTTCTGATTCTGCAAAGTGTCTGGGTTTAAATGCTTGGCAACGACTCATTCATGTATCAATTCCAATGCTTATTCCAGCACTTAGTGCATCGGTTATTCTTGTTGGATTGTATGTATTATCAGACTTTGGTGTAGTTAGTATGTTACGTTATCCAACATTTGTTAGTGTGATTTACGAGCAAATTGCTAGTCGTTATGATTTTCAAAGTGCTGCGGCATTATCAACGGTATTGGTTATGTTTACTTTGGTTTTCTTTTTAGGTCAAGAGGTGCTTACGTATCGCAAAGAATTTAGTTCCCTTAAGATAAAAGTATTTAATCAAAAGAAATATGTGCTAGGTGCGTGGTTAGCGCCTACGATAATATTGATTAGCTTAATTGTTATTTTTAGTTTGGTTGTACCCATTACAGTACTTATTTATTGGTTTATAAAATCCACACACTTAGCGTCTGAAACACAAGTGTGGGTGACGCCATTTAAAGAAATCTTACGATCAGGCTTAAATAGTTTGTCAATATCAGCTTTAGTAGCGACGGTAGCTGTAGTCTTGGCATTGCCAATTGCGTATCTACGCGTACGAACTCCGAACAGCAAATTTACGCGCGTGCTCACATGGATGGCACAAAGTGGTTTGGCTTTACCAGGTGTACTTGTTGCACTTGGAGTGTCACTTGTGATTACTAAAACAATACCTAGTTTGACGTATAGTATATTTGCGTTATTCTTTGCTTTCTTAATTCATTTTTTTGCCCAGACGTATCAAACAATGTTTGCAGGACTAACACAAATATCAAAACAATTTGAAGAAAGCGGGCGCATGCTTGGATGCTCGAGTTTTCAAACATTTTGGCATATTACACGACCATTATTATTACCATCAATTATGACGTCATGGATTTTAATCTTTTTAAGCGCTATGCGTGAATTACCGGCATCATTGTTATTACGCCCAGCTGGATTTGATCCATTGACTGTCAAAGTTTGGATTGCAGCCAGCGAAGGATTCTATGAATTAGCCGCATTACCGGCATTATGTGTTATTATATTGTCATTACCAATGGTTATATTGGTATCAAAAGGATCAGGACGAAGTACTTATGAACTCAGCTAAAACAACTAGTCACCAACAGACAAAAAGCGAAGATAAATCATTTGTTTCAATGAAGGGTTTGAAATATTGTTATCACGCGTCAGGTTCACAAAAGAAATGTTTCAAAATAGGATCCCTTGATATTATTATCAAACAAGGCGAACTTATTTCATTACTTGGGCCAAGTGGTTCGGGCAAGACGACCTTTTTACGTCTGCTTGCAGGACTTGAGCGATCTCATGAAGGACGGATTGTTGTAGATGATGAAGTACTGTTAGACAAACATAATTATGTGCGTCCTGAAAACCGTCAGATTGGTATGATGTTTCAAGATCATGCCTTATTCCCTCATTTACGCGTGAAACAAAATATTCTATTTGGTATACGTCATTTAAGTAAACATGACCGTGAGCGAAGGTTATACGAGCTTGAGAGCTTGTTAAAGCTTGAAGGATACTTAGATCGTTTTCCACACGAGCTTTCAGGCGGGCAGCAACAGCGTGTTGCTTTGGCACGTACATTGGCGCCTAAGCCTAAAGTCATTTTACTTGATGAGCCATTATCAAGTATTGATGCTGAGTTACGTGGATCACTCGCTCAAGAGTTACGAGATGTCCTTAAAGAAACACAATCAACAGCACTATGGGTGACACATGATCAAGGCGAAGCTCTAGACTTGGCTGATCGTGTGCTTGTTATGAATAAAGGAAGGATTGAGCAAATAGATACACCATGGAATTTATACAATAATCCAAAAACACGGTTTGTGGCTGATTTTATTGGGCATGCTGTATTTATCAACGGAACACGTAAAGAAAACTCAATTGTTACCGAAGTGGGTACTGTAGATTCACTACCATGTTTAAGTCAGTATAAGGACCTAGAATTAATGCTGCGTCCCGATGATGTAGAGGCGACGCCATTTGATGAAGGTATTGGGGTTGTGAGTAAACGACAATTCTTAGGCGCCATTCAGCTTTATTCAATCAGTTTACCATCAGGGCAAAGTATTCTTACCTACCAACAACCACAGATTAACTGGCCAATAGGTACACACGTACG
Source organism: Lysobacterales bacterium (assembly GCA_047638895.1). GTDB lineage: Bacteria > Omnitrophota > Gorgyraeia > Zapsychrales > Zapsychraceae > JANQNA01. The sequence goes on along the minus strand of JBLINE010000003.1, from coordinate 6,736 downwards.
TATTGTTCTTAAACCTAAGAATATTGTTGCCTTTCCTGTTTAGAAATATATCTTAAATAATTCATCTTTTTTTTGCATATCTTGGTTTACGTGTTAACTTTAAAGTCAACAATGGCAACGCATTGAATCTCTGCCTTAAATTATATCTAATAAAGGTGTTATGTTAGTATTCATTTTTTGGCTATTAATCGTACTTATTATTTACTGTTACTTTGGGTATCCTCTGATACTTAAAGGGCTTACCTTTTTATTTACAAAGCCTGTTAAACGAGACATATTTGAACCTTCTGTTTCGATTCTAATCTCTGTGTGGAATGAAGCAGATGTTATTAAGGGTAAGCTAAGAAATTTACTTGCTTTAGATTATCCAGAAGATAAATTCGAAATTATTATTGGTGCTGATGGATGTACTGATAAAACTATTGAAATCATTAATAGCATTGATGATCCGCGTATTCGGTGTATAGCTTATTCTGACCGACGAGGAAAGATGGTCACACTTAATAAATTAATTAAAGAAACAACTAATGATTATATCGTCTTTACTGATGCACGGCAGTTTTTTGATAAACATGCGGTGCGTTCATTGTTATCAAACTTTGCCGATTCAACTGTTGGGTGTGTTAGTGGTGAGTTACGGTTTTGGGAACGTGAAGGAAGTACGGCGCGTGGTGTTAATTTATATTGGCGTTATGAAAAGTTTATTCGCGCCCAAGAAAGTAAGCTTGGATCGATGCTTGGCGCTACTGGCGCGATTTATGCGATACGCAAAAGTTTATACAAAGAAGTACCTGATCATGTTGTGCTAGATGATATGTATGTGCCATTACGTATTATTGAGGCAGGTTACAGAGCGGTTTTTGATGAATCAGCCTTTGTATTTGATGAAGTGGCCGATAATCCTAAAGAAGAATACCGTCGTAAAGCACGTACTCTTTCAGGTAATTTTCAAATTTTTCAGATATTTTGGTATATGTTTATACCATTCAAAAGCCCTATTGCAGTTCAATTATTTTCACATAAATTACTACGTATTTTTGTACCAGTACTCATGATCGTGCTGTTTGTTTTAAACTTATTTATGTTAGTAAATCCTTTTTATCAAATGATGTTTACGTTACAAATATTGTTTTATTGTGCAGCATTTTCAGGTGCCTTGGCAAGAGGTAAAAAAAATGGTATCCTTAAGCTCATTTCAAGGGTATGCGGATTACCGTATGTATTTTGTTTACTTAACTTTTCAGCGTTATCAGGGTTAGTTAGGTATTTAAGGGGTAGACAAAAGGTGACATGGAAGAAAGCAAGGAATGTGTAAGCTTATTAGGGAATTATGAAAAATATACTTAAAAGAAATTCAGGAATTTTATTAGCGACGGTAGTGATGTTGTGTGCGTATATGCCTACATTACAATGGATGTGGGATCGTTGGATGTCGCGTGATTCATATTATAGTCATGGGCCGCTTATTCCGTTTGTTACAATTTATTTGATTTGGCAATTAAAAGATGAGTTAATTAAGATTGAACGTAAAGAATCTAAATGGGCTCTTGGTTTAATTATTGCCGGTGTAGGATTGCATTTAGTAAGTGCTGTCTTACGCATTTATTTTAGTTCGGCTTATGCAATGTTACTTGTTTTCGTTGGCATCATACTTTATTTCTATGGAACAGAGATTTTTAAAAAAATAGCTTTTCCAGTTCTATTTCTTGCGTTTATGTTACCTCTTCCTGAGGTTGTTATTATCAATGTAAGTTTTAAGCTTAAAATGTTTGCAGCAGAACTCGCGACAGAAGCTTTAAATGGCATGCGTATTCCTGCTATTCGTGAAGGTAGTTTAATTAAAATGGCACATGCGCAAGTTGTCGTCGACGATGTGTGTAGTGGTTTACGTTCATTAATATCGCTAACAGCTTTAGGAAGTATTTTCGCTTATTGGTTGAATGGTCCTTTTTGGAAACGTGTTCTTGTTTTTTCATCTACAGTTCCGGTTGCAATTTTCACAAACATGATTCGTGTTATTTTCTTATCTGTAGTAAGTGAAATTTGGGGTGCACATCATATTGAAGGATTTATTCATGATGCTTCAGGGTTTGTTGTATTTGGCATCGCCTTTATAATTTTGTATGTTATTAATAAAGTGGTTGAATAGAAATGAAAAAAATAAATTTTAAAATTATAATTATTTATCTTTTGTTGGTTTTTACAGGGTTTGTTTCATGGAAATTTTATTTCCAGACTTATGTAATGAAAGACACTGTTGATATACACCAATTCCCTGCTACTTTAGGTGAGTGGACTTCTGAAGAATTAACGATTACAGAAGAAGAATATAAAATTCTTGAAACACGAAATGTGTTTGCTAGAAAATATTTGACAAAAACAGGAAAAGCGGTAGTATTGTACATTATATATTCACAAAATAACCGTAAGGTTAGTCATCCACCTGAACTATGTTACACAGGGGGTGGTATTTCGATCTTAGAAAAGCAATATGAGCCTATTAAGCTTCCAGATGGTGTTTTAGATGTTACTAAAATGTTAATGGAGCAAAGAGAAGTTCAGCAGTACGTGTATTATTGGTTTAAAGTAGGCAGTTCTTTTACGCCCAATTATTGGAAACAGCAAGCTATTATAGCCACGAAATCGTTATTAGGACAGCCAGCAAGTAGTGCTTTGGTCCGAGTATCTGCATATATAGTGGAGGGTGATGCTGTTAAAGCGGAAAAGGATGTAGAGGAGTTTATCCAGGTGATTCTTCCTGAATTACCAAAATATCTACCTTAGAATGCCAGTTAAACAGAAATATTTGTTGTATTTATACAACATATGTTAATCAAAGTGGACATATTTGTAGGGCTAAATGTGCTTAATATAGCTTTATAATTAGGGTACGCATGATTAAATTTCATACATCACTTTAAGTTGTTGTTTTTAAATAACTTACAGATAACGTATTTATCATTTTAAATATCTAAGAGGGGTTGATTTTGGCATGCTTATTGCTACTTAGAAGGTAGTAGTAAAGAAAGCGCTTTCGCAAGCAAAAAAAAGTTCTTAAAGTAAACAAAATGAAGAGTATTAAAATAATGAAAAGAAACACGAAAAAATTTAAAAATTTAAGTTTAATGGCTTTATCGCTAATTGCAGGGGTGTATTTTATAGCTACTGCTCAAGCAACTGTGTCACATGTAAAGCCTAATGATGCTATTAATCTAGATAAGGTAGAAGTGGTGATTCCAACAGAAGTATCAGAGAAAGCAAAGTCTCGTGCTCCTGAGCCTTCTACTATGGCTCTTTTTGGGACAGGATTCTTTGGTATGTTTTTAAGTTTTGTAAGAAAAACATATCGCGCTGCAAAGCGTACATTTGATGTTATTTCAGTGATATTAGGCCTCATAGTTTTGTCTCCTCTTCTACTATTAACTGCAGCATTAGTTAAATTGACATCTAAAGGTCCTATTATTTACTCACAAACACGTGTAGGTCGAGATGGGAATAATTTCGAGATATATAAGTTTAGAACAATGACAGATGATGCTGAAAAAGCAACAGGGCCTGTTTGGGCGCAAACGAATGATAATCGTTTAACACCAGTTGGTAGTTTTTTACGTAAAGCACATATTGATGAGTTACCTCAATTACTTAACATATTAAAGGGAGAGATGAGTCTTATTGGGCCTCGTCCTGAAAGACCTAAATTTGTTAAAGAGTTTAAGAAAGAAATTTCTGATTATGAAAAACGCTTACAAGTAAAGCCTGGGTTAACTGGTTTAGCTCAAGTATTTCACCGTTATGATGAAACAATCAATGATGTACGTAAGAAAGTAAAATATGATCTTCTTTATATTAGGAGAGTTTGTTTTACGAGTGATTTGATGATTCTTTTAAGAACAGTACGTGTAGTTATTACTGGAGAAGGTGCTAAGTAAGCACTAGTTTAAAGGATGAAAGAAGAGGCTTGGTACAAGCCCATTACATAGAGGAAATATTGTAGGATCTTAAATATCCTGCATTGATCAACACAATAAATAAATACCGTAAGGTAAAGAGGAGAAGAGAAATGAAAAAGTTTTTATTAACAGCAGTAATCATGTTAGGTCTTGGTGTTTCAAACGCATCAGCTATAACGATTGAGTTTGACGTTCAAGATCTATATGATTGGGGACGTTTGTATGATTACAGTGCAACAACAAACACTTGGACTCCATATAACGTTAACCCATCAGACGTACCAGCAGGTTTTACAGCTCCGGTTGTTGCAGGAACTGTAGGTAACGCAGATGGTGTTGAAGATACATGGGGTGTTGCAACTGTTGCACGTATCTCTGTATTAGCAGGGGCTGATACGTATAACTCAGCAACTGATCCGTACGAATTAACTATGATTTTCTATGGTTTTGATGATGATTATTTATCAGCACCAGACCTTTTTAATAATTCAATAGTTGGTTCTACTGGTGGTAATATAAAAATTTACAAAGATTTAACACCTGACTTTGATGAAACATTAGGTACAGCAGGACGTACTGGTGCTTCAACATATACTGGAGTTACTGATGGTGAATTAGTACTTGATCTTATTGCTATTCCACAAAATATAGCAGGACATACATTAGCAACAACATTTAACTTCGGAACATTATCTGGATCTGGATCTGTACTACTTAGTACTACTGGAGCTGGATCATGGGATGCTGCATATGATACAAATTCACAATTAGACGGTGCTGACTTTGGACTTCAATTTACAAGTTCAGTAAATGGTGGTGGTAGTGTAGTTGCAGACTGGGTTGTTCGTGGAGATGGACGTGCAGAATCAGCAACTAATTCTGTTCCAGAGCCTATGACTATGGCGCTTTTTGGAACTGGTTTATTAGGTGCAGCTATTCGTAGAAAAATCTTAGGATAATTCGACTTATAGTAATCTTATATATAAAAAACCCTACATCTTTTAAAAGGTGTAGGGTTTTTTATGTGTTGGAGTGAGTATAAAACAGTAATAAATATTACTATTTAAGGTTTTAAATATATTTAAATTTTCTTTCGTAATCGATTTCCAAGCCCCAATGGAAGGAATTGTAAGGTTCGATAATTATATCAATATCTTTTTTGGTAAGTTGATTTGTGAAATAATTATAGAAGCTTTCCTCACATAGCTTCTGATAATTTTGTTTATCAGATTTAGATATTAAATATTTTTTCATTTGAATTACGAGTCTTGGTTTTTTTGATTCTTGAGCTTTAGTTAGGTGAAAATAACCCGTAGTTTTATTTGCAATATTTGGGTTACTGTAGATAATGTCTTGAATTTGAGGTGGATATATCTTTGTATTTTTGACTTTTAAGTATTCGATCTTTCCGAACATCAAGACAAGAGGTGATTTGAATCGTGGAAGTAGTTTTTCTGAGTTTAAGCCATTTTTTGCAAGTACACGATTAAGTGTTTCAAAATTTATGATACGTCCACAATCTTGTGTGTTGTATCTTATTAAAGGTATTTTCGCTGCTTTAGAAAGAGTTGTGATTACAATCTCATCGTTAATTTCTTCAATATAAAATGCTTGTGGGAAATAATTAAAACACATCGGCAAGTATGGAATCTCATCGCCTAAGAGTTGTTTACGTAAAGAATCATCTTTTTGTATAATTTTTCGCAGACGAATTGTTTCTGTGCTTTCGAAAAATAAATTAAATCCAAATTCTGATATACCCATTGATGAAAGGATAGATCCTGTCTCTGTATTAGCTGGATCGATCTTTAGAAGGCTAGATAAGTATTCGCGTAATGTTTCTGGTAAATAGACGCCCCCAAGAATAAGATGAATTTTTAAATCAGAGAAGTCTATGCCTTTGGCTATACCGTCTTCAATGGAGTTTTTAATGAAATAATTATCACCAATAATAATTGTTTGATCGTAGTAAGGGGACATGTTTTCAATTAGGTATGCCAAGGTATCTGAGCGTGGTCCAATCTCAGCGAGAGTGCCGTCAAGAAAACTTGGAAGCTTAACAGTAAGGCAATTTATGAGCAACGTTTTTTTGGTAAGTATGCCGTAATAATGATCAAGGATGAGTTCAAGAAATTTAGTACTTTTCTTAATTTCTTTTTGGGAATTAACACTAAATGAAAATGTACCTGTGGTACCAGAAGATAAGAGAAGTGAACGCATATTTTCGGCAGTAAGATTTTCAAGAATGGTATCAATATTATCATAAACAAGATTTTTATTTATTAAAGGGATATTTGTTTTGAAGTCTTGTATAGATTTTATATCTTTGAGGTTGTTGATATCTATAGTTTTATTTAAACAATTTCGATAAATATTAGAATGTTTTAATGCATGGTTAAAAGCTGTAACAGCATCATTTTCGCAAGTTTTTATTAACTTCTTAGCGTCTGAGTTACGACAGTTTTTTATGACAGCATTATAACGATTTTGTTTTATTTTTTTTAGAAGTACCATAGTATTTATATGTAGAGTAAGTTTTTAAAACTTTAAAATTGAATAATGTATGTACTAGATAAAACTAAGAACTTAAATTTAACTCTGAAATTTGTTAATGAATGCATTTAATATTTGAATTAACAGTTACGCTTTAACCTTACCAATCATAGATAATATAGTTATTAAAGTCAACTAGAAGTCTTGTTTACTACAAGATGAGCCTGAAGAAATATTTATTGAAAAAGTGATCTAAACCATAATAATGGAAGGATGACAATTATAATGAACGA
>JBLINE010000002.1:0-15328 GCA_047638895.1 Lysobacterales bacterium | reverse complement strand
TGGGGCTAACAAAGCTTCAACATATTATTACATCTTTGCTTAATAAAGGATTTTCGAAAGATAAACCAATAGTAGTTATTTCTCGAGGATCTTATATAGACCAGGAAGTAATTACGGGGACATTGAGTGATATATATCAAAAGGTTCAAGAGGCAAAATTACAAGCACCTGTTTTAATTATTGTAGGGAATTGTGTTAATTTTTATAAAGAAAGTCTCAAGCAAGATCAGACCGTGCTTTTCACAGGCACGCATCCTGAAAAATATAAAACATTAGGTACTATTGTAGATTTTCCAATGATTAAAATATCAGGTAATGATTTATCTACAGTAGAGTGTAGTCTACTACTGGATCAATTAGACATTTGTGATGTTATATTACTAACCAGTCGGTATGGCGTTAAGTATTTTTTTGAATGGTTAGACACTCATAAAATTGATAGAGCGATTGTTAAGAGTAAAGAATTCTTTGTTATAGGTACACATACAGCTGATGAGTTAATTGAAAACAATTGTTATCCGACGCTCATGGCGAATATTGAAACAAGTGATGGATTAATTGATGTCATTAAAGAGAGAAAGAATGTTGATGGGCAGAATGTTTTATTTCCACGTTCATCATTATCTAATCCAAGGTTACGTGAAGAATTGACAAAAATGGGTGCAAAGGTGAGTGAGATTCCAATTTATAAAAACATTAAGCCTGAGGTGCGTCAGTTACCAGAAGAGATAATAGATACTATATTTTTCACATCCCCATCAACGGTGCGGAATTTCTTGGAAGACTATAAGAAAATACCAAAGTATTGGAAGATTTTAAGTAAAGGCGTTGTGACGCAAGGTTATTTGAAGAAGGCAGGTTATAAGAGTGAAGTATTAATAAATGTGTAGAGTTATTTAAAAACCTTCGTAGGTTATATTATGGAATTTAATAAATTATAAAATTAAGAATTGGAAATATTATGAAAACAGAAATATCAAAAGAAAAATTTGAAGAAGCATGTAAATATCTTGTCGGTGGCGTTAATAGTCCTGTTCGTTCATTTAAAGGCGTTGGTGGTCAACCGCTTATTATGAAAGAAGGTAAGCGTTCTAAATTTATTGATCTTGATGGTAATGAATATACAGATTATTGTTTAAGTTGGGGCTCTTTGATTCTTGGACATGCTAATCGAAATGTTGTTTTAGCAGCTAAGAAAACGGCTGAGCGTGGTTTGAGTTTTGGTACGACAACATATGCAGAAATTGAGATGGCACGACAAATTGTTGAGTCTGTTCCATCAATTGATTTGGTTCGCTTTGTTAACTCAGGCACAGAAGCAACGATGAGTGCTATTCGTTTAGCACGTGGCTTTACTAAAAAAGATATTGTGATTAAGTTTGATGGGGGATACCACGGGCATGTGGATGATTTATTAACTGTTGCAGGCTCTGGTGTGGCGCAGTTACAAGAGTCATCTTCTAAAGGAATTCCGCAAGCACATCTTAAGAATACAATTAGTTTACCTTACAACGATAGTGCGGCTGTTACGAAAGTTATTAAAGAGCGAGCAGATGAAATTGCTTGTGTGATTATTGAGCCTGTGGCAGGTAATATGGGTGTTATTCCAGGTAAGAAAGAATTCTTGCAAACATTACGTGATTTAACTGCAGAACATAGTATTGTTTTAATCTTTGATGAAATTATGTCAGGGTTTCGTTCATCTAAAGGGTGTGTACAATCTGATTATAATATAATTCCGGATGTGACGTGTTTAGGAAAGATTATCTCAAGTGGATTTCCTATTGGGTGTTATGGTGGCCGACGAGAAATTATGGAGTGTTTGGCACCGTTAGGCTCTGTATATCAAGCGGGTACTTTTTCAGGAAATCCGGTTGTGATGAAAGCAGGCTTAGCTGGTTTAAGGCAATTAAATGATAATGTTTATGCAAAGCTTAATAAAAAATGCAAAGTGTTTGCTGAGGATTTAAATTCATTCTTTAAAGAAAAAGATATCGATGCACACTTATCAACGTATTGTTCAAAGATGAGTTTGCGTTTTAGACGTGAGGAAGTACTGAATTATGAAGATGCGATAGCGGCACAAGGTCATGAGAAGTATACTGAGTTGTTTCATTTTCTACTTAAGAAAGGTATTTATTTACCACCCGCAGATTTAGAGGCGTTTTTCATTTCTACATCACATAGTAAGGATGATATTGATGAGTTATCAGCAGCATTAAAAGATTTCTTTACTAATATTTAAAATCGATTTTAATTAGTGTAATTGTCGAATATTTTAAAATATGCGTGTTTCTGTTTTATTCTTAATTCTTTTTATTTCTATATCCTCTTCAGGGTGTGTTTTAGTTGCATATACTGCATTAACAGGAAAGCCACCGCCTAAAATGTTTGGGCCGTTAAGATATGAGGTGGAACATAATGTAGCAGATATTCACGAAGCTTCGCTTGTAACAATTCGTAATTTAGATTTAATTATTCGGGATGATGATATTTCTCGCCATGATGCTGTTGTTAAATATGAGTATAACAATGGTAAATCTGGGCGTATTACTATCAAAGCAATTACTGAAAGGTCTTCACGTGTTAGTATTTTTATTGGAGAGCTTGGTAATCAAGAGGAGTCTGAAGCTATAAAAAGAGCGTTATCTTATAATATTCAATAACAGTCACGATGAGTTAACCTAAGTTAATATAAGCTATATAATAATGTTGTATTTGAGTAGTATTAGTTAATTCTAGTTAACTATAGTTAACTAGAATTAACTTTTATAAGCGTATTATGTATAGATTAAATTGAATAGATGACTTGTTATATTTGTTTATTTTATGTAGGTTAAGTATTAATTATATCACTAATCAGAAAGTATTGAATGTCTAGTAATTCATATATATCAGTTATTATTCCAGCCCATAATGAACAGGATTCTTTACCATTAGTCTTAAAAGACATACCTTTAGGCTTGGTTAACGATGTAATTGTCGTTAATAATGCTAGTACAGATCAAACTGTAGAAAAAGCTAAGGAATGTGGTGCACGCGTTATTGATGAGATGCGTATGGGTTATGGGCAAGCGTGTTTAAGCGGTATTAAGTCTTTAAACCCAAAGACAGATATTGTGGTGTTTATTGATGGTGATCATAGTGATCATGCTCAGCAGCTTAAAGATTTAGTTGAACCGATTATAGAGAGTGACTATGATTTTGTGATTGGTTCACGGGCTTTAGGAATGAGGGATAAAGGGGCGATGACACCTCAGGCATTTTTTGGCAATAAGTTGGCTTGTTTTTTGATGAAATTGTTTTGGAAAGTTGAGTATACTGATCTTGGTCCATTTCGTGCGATTCGTTATGAAAGTTTAAAAAGTTTAGGAATGATTGATTGCGACTTTGGTTGGACTATTGAGATGCAAATTAAAGCAGTAGAGCAAGGATTACGTATTAAAGAGGTTCCTGTAAATTACCGTAAACGTATCGGTAAATCCAAAATATCTGGAACAGCTAAAGGTACAATTTTAGCTGGTGAAAAAATTCTTAGAACGATATTTAAATATAAATTCTCTAAATGAGTGACGTTTTAAACTATGACAATTAATAAAAATATTTTAGTAACAGGCAGTATTATTACCATTTTTTATGGGGCAATAACATGGCTTACATTTGGTTGGCCAAAAAGCGTATGCCAAATTCTTAATTCTATTACATTTGGTATCTTTTCAGAATCTATCTCTGAAATGCATAATGGATTCTATTATGAAAATATAAACAACGATATGCCAACGGTTCCGTATTTAATCTTATTTTTTATAATATTTGGGTTCGTTCTATATTCTTTTAAGCGCGTTAAATCATCATCAACGAATAAAGCAACATTATGGTTGGTACTTGGGTTCTCAGTTTTATTTCGATTGTTAACTTTTTGGGGTGAACCTATTCATGAGAACGATATTTATCGTTATTTATGGGATGGTAAAAGTGTTGCTGCCGGTATTAATCCATTTAAGTATGCACCGAGCGATGTATTCATGGCGGATTTTGATATTGATTATGATTACTATGATATAACATCAGACGTAACACTTAAGGCGAAAGATTTTGATGGTGAGGATGATAAGAGACTAGCCCAGCTAATCACGTTACGTGATGATAATCAACTAATTTATAGTCGTATAGGGCATTGGCAGGTGCCTACGATTTATCCGCCTGTGACACAAATATTATTCGCACTATCCTCTTGGATTTATCCAGACTCGTTAAATTTTATGCGTTTCTTTTTTCTCTTATTTGATATGGGCGTTTTACTATTGATTGTAGCCTTACTTAAACACTTTAATAAAGACCCTTGTTTGGCAATGTTGTATGGATGGCTGCCTCTTGTTGTTATGCAACTTTCAAATTCTGGGCATTATGATGCTATTGCTATATTTTTTGTACTTCTGAGTGTATATTTCTATTGTCGTCAATGGCTGTATTTATCAGTTTCTGTACTTGCCATTGCCACATTAACTAAATTTTTCCCAGTTGTTTTATTCCCAATACTATTTCAAAGAAAATGGTTTCGTAAAGGACTGGTTTTTTCTACGGTTATGGTGATTTTTTATTTACCTTTTATTATATGGGATAATACGGGAGTAAGTGGTGTTTTTGAAGGATTGCACACGTATAATCGAGATTGGTCGTATCATTCAAGTGTGTTTGATCTTGTATATTATAGTTTAGATGGAATATCGAAGAATTTTGTAGAAACATTATTTCCAGCTAAGATCATTGTTGGTTTTATGTATTTAGGTTTTTTAAGTTTTCTTGTATTTAATCGCAATCGGGAAGTTATTGATATAGTAAAAAAAGCATTTCTCGCTATTGCTGGATTGTTTATAATTAATCCTGTTTGTGATCCTTGGTATTATTGTTGGGTGGTACCATTTTTATGTTTATTTCATTATCGTTCATGGATTTGGTTATCGAGTTTACTTATGTTAAGTTATTTAAATTTTCATACAGATATTCCTTATGTGACCACAAGATTTTGGAACATTAAGCTTATTGCTTGGTTAACGTACGTACCGTTTTATGCAATGCTTGGTTATGAAATGTGGCGGCAGTATGAGATCAAACGTATAAAGAAGTTAGTGCAATTATAATATTATTTGAATATTTAGAAATGTAGTGTTGTTGTACAAATTAGAGAGGATTTATTATGAAGAATTTGGTATCTATTATTTTAGGTTTATGTTGTTTACTATCAGTAACACCGGTAACTGCCGGTGTCATTGATTATACCTTATGGGAAAAAGTATTAAGTACACATGTGGATGATCAAGGGCGAGTTAATTATAAGGGTTTAAAGAAGAGTCCTACTGAACTTGATCAATTTATTGAAATCTTAATTGCCACGGATATTAATGTTTTATCACCTACACAGCAAAAGGCATTTTGGATAAATGCGTATAATGCTCTGACATTAATGGTAGTGCGTGATAATTATCCAACTAAGAGTATCCGCAAGATTAATTTTCGGCTTGTGTGGGAGCTTCCACGAAAAGTAGCTTTAGGTAAATACAGCTTAGGAAAGATTGAGCATAAAATATTACGCCCTTTAAAAGACCCACGTATTCATTTTGCTATTAATTGCGCATCAATAGGTTGCCCAAATCTTCCAAACAAACCTTTTTATCCTGAAACATTAGATGAGCAATTAGATTTTGAAACTAAACGTTTTATAAATGATCATGAAAAATTACGTATTGATCGTACAGCAAAAGTTTTGTATCATTCAGCGATACTTAAATGGTTTCATAAGGATTTTCTTGTTAAATATCCACATTTATTAGGTTATATCATGGCATATATTAATGAGAGTGACCGCTCTTATTTAGAGAAGAATGAAGTAAAAATTGAAGTATTAGATTATAATTGGGGTATTAACAAACAATAGATATTAAGTGGTAATGTTTTAATCGGAGGAATTATGGTAAAGACACATGAAGATGTTTCAGAGTATTATGGTAAAGTTTTAAAAACCAAAGAAGATCTAAAGACGAGTGCTTGTTGTAGTTTAGAGACAGTGTCTGATTATATTAAAGAACCATTAAAGCTAATTGAAGATGAGATTCAAACTAAGTTTTATGGATGCGGTGCGCCGATTCCATTAGCTCTTGAAGGAAAGAAAGCTTTAGATCTTGGGTGTGGTACGGGGCGTGATTGTTTTGTGATTTCTTATTATGCAGGTACATCAGGTGAGGTTGTTGGTGTTGATATGACAGATGAGCAGCTTGAGGTTGCGAATCGTTATTTACCCATACAAACTGAGAAGTTTGGTTTTAAAAGTCCAAATGTGCGTTTTATAAAAGGGTATATTGAAGACTTAAAGTCACTTAATTTACCTGATGATTATTTTGATGTGGTTGTTTCAAATTGTGTTGTTAATTTATCACCAGATAAAGAATCTGTATTATCAGAAGTATTTCGGGTGCTTAAAGCAGGTGGCGAATTCTTCTTTTCGGATGTATATGTTGATCGTCGCTTACCTGATTGGTGTAAAGAAGATCAAATTCTTTTAGGGGAATGTTTGGGTGGTGCGTTGTATTGGAAAGATTTTGAACGTTTGGCTCAAGATGTTGGCTTTGGTGATCCACGTGTATATGCGTGTTCAAAGATCGATTTATTGGATCAAGACACTATTGATAAAGTAGGCTTTGCTAATTTTAATTCAATTACCTACCGTCTTTTTAAGGTTGATGGCTTAGAGGATATGCCCGAAGATTATGGGCAAGAAGCGATATATAAAGGAAGTATTGAACATAGTAAAGATAGCTTTGTGTTGGATAATCAACATATTTTTGAAAAAGACAAGCCACTTCTAATATCTTCAAATACAGCAAAAATATTGCATGATTCACGCTTTTCTAAATATTTTGATGTCCGTGGCAATACTTCAACACATAAGGGGCCATTTAAGAAATGTGTGGAGTCATCGACATTTTCTGCTGAGGCACCTAAGAGTAAATGTTGTTGATCTTAGGCACAAGTAAGGTGTTAATTCTGTTATAATGTTTGCTATATGATCTCGATTATTATTCCTATTTTAAATGAAGAACACATTCTTACCGAGAAACAGGATTATTTTTTAAATTTAAAAGAACGCTTACCCATTATATTTGTTGATGGTGGCAGTAGTGATAATTCTGTTGCTATTGCTCAGAAGTATGGCTCTGTCATTCAAACAACTAAAGGGCGTGCTCACCAAAAAAATGTAGGTGCTAATTTTGCAACAGAAGATGTGCTGTTGTTCTTACATGTTGATTCATTTATTACGAACTCTGCTTTAAAACACTTACAATACACTGATTTATCAGGATATGTGGGAGGGTGCTTTACAATGAATATTTTAGATACACGTAAGGTATTTCGTTTATATGAAAGGTGTGTTAATAATCACGCTAAGAAAAATGGATTGATTGATGGCGATTTAGGATTATTTGTTAAGAAAAAAAATTATGAGGCGTTAGGTGGTTTTAAATTGGTAGCAATTATGGATGATATTGAGTTTTCTGATAGATTAAGAAAAATGGGACAGTTAAAGTATTTTAATGAATATGTTAACGTGTCCTCACGTAGGTGGGATAGCCAAGGATTTATTAGTACCTTATGGCGCTATACATTAGCTTACGTACAATACCATACAGGAATTAAATTTTTTAAATAGGGACAAGTTATATGAATAAGAATGCACTTGTTATTTTCGCACGCGAACCAGAGTTGGGTTGTGTAAAGACACGATTGGCTAAAGATTTAGGGGATGAGCTTACATTACGCTTATACAAGGCATTTGTTAAAGATGTTACGTATATTGTACAAACATTGGTAGATGTAGATTTGTACATATATTATGTAGGATTAGAAAGCCCTGTGATGTTCTTACAGGAATTCTCTCAGTCATTTATTTTAAGGAAACAAAATGGTAGTGATTTAGGTGCGCGAATGAAAGATGCCTTTGATTGTTTGTTTGGTGAGGGATATGAAAAAGTTCTTTTAGTTGGGACTGATTGTATAACTTTTTCTAAAGAAGATCTATCTACTGCGTTTGATCAATTAAATACAAACGATTGTGTTTTAGGGCCCACGTTTGATGGGGGTTATTACTTGATAGCATTAAAAGAGATGAAAGATATCTTATTTGAAGATATACCTTGGAGTACAGAATGTGTGTTTGATATGACACAAAAGTATTTGTTGAATATGAATCAAAGTACTTATTTACTGGATCCTAAGGATGATATTGATGATATTAAAACACTTCGAGTGGTTCAAAAAAAGCTTAATTTTAAAGTAAATATGACACACTCTACTCAAATATTAGATAAATTACAATTATAAATATTATTGATAAGCCTTTGCTCAATGCATATGTTTTTGTTATGATAGTTCAGTTTTGAGAAAGGGGTTTTTAAAAAATGCAAATTCTTCATATTATTACACCTAATAATTTAAATTTAATTGAAAAGCCTGTTCATAATTTACTGAAAGGGCTTGATTTTTGTGGTGTTAAATCAACCGTACTTTATTTAGGTTGTGCACAGACAGTGACTACAGATACTGTCGTATCTCTACAAAAAGAGTGTGATGTTACTAGTCCGAGTCAAGTGAGGCGTGCTGTAACAGAAATTCTAAAAGAAAAATCCTTTGATATCGTCCATGTGCATGATTTAGCTGTAAAAGGGATTGTTTGTACAGCAAAAAAAAGGGGTGTTAAATCTGTCGGTACTTTTCACAAAGTAGAAGTACAGAGATTGCCATTTTGGAACCATATTTTTTGTGGACAAATGGTGGCTAATTCAGATTATGTGGCCCGTGAGTTGGCGCATAATAAGATAACATCTTTAAAGAAAATCAAAACAGTTTATACAGGTATCGATATAGAAGAATTTGATACACAATCACGTAAATGTGATGGTGAGGCTTTACGCACAGAATATAATATTTCAAAAGAAACTTTTATTATAGGGGCTATTGGTTCTTTAGTTCTTGATAATGATTATGAAACTTTGTTTAAGGCTTTTCGTAATGCACGGGCTAAAGAGATGGATGCTGTGTTATGTGTTGTTGGTAACGGTAAGGAATTGAAAAACTTAGAGGGTGTGGCTACTGAATTTAAAATTAAGGATCGCGTACGATTTATTGAAAGTACGGATTATGTAGCGATGTTTAATTTATTTAATGCTTTCGTCTCTGTGTCATATAGAGAAGAATATATGGTGAGTATTTTAGGTGCGATGGCAGCATCTAAGCCAGTCATTGCTAGTAAGATTGGTGCGAATCCTGAAATGATTGTGCAAGGAAAGACAGGATTTCTAGTGCCATGTGGTTTTCCAGAGCGTGCTGACAATGTGATTATGCGTTGGAATGCTAATCCGCAGTTTGCCCTTGATGTAGGTCAGGCAGGGCGTGAGCTTCTTGAAGAGAAATTTAGTGTTCATGTAATGGGTGCTAAGTATAAGGAAGTATACGAAACATTGATAAATTAAACGTATAGGAGCATACATATGGATATCGCAATTAATATTGAACATCGCCCATGGGGTTTTTATATAAAGCTTTTTCAAGAAGCGGGTGTATGGGTAAAACGTGTTGAGGTTAACCCGGGATGTCGATTAAGTTTGCAGAAACATGAACATAGATCTGAGAAATGGAATATGGTTTTAGGTACAGGTACTGTAACACTTAACGAAGATGAAATTCCAGTTGGTCCTGGTTCTGTGATTGATGTGCCTTTAGGTGCTGTACATCGTATGGCAAATACGGGTGACACGAAGCTTGTTTTTATTGAAGTAGCTTGTGGCGATAATTTGACGGAAGATGACATTATCCGTATTCAAGATGATTATAAAAGAGAGACTGAATAAGGGTTAACTTCTACGAAGGTGTGAAGGTAAGATTTTTAATTCTTTACGGTATTTACTTATAGTACGTCGTGCTACTGAGATATTACGTTTTTTCAAGCAAGTTAAAATCGCTTCATCAGAAAGTGGCTTTGTGTTATCTTCTTCACTAACAATTTCAAAAATTTCTTCCTTAATACTACGATTTGAAACGTTCTTGCCACAAGATTGTGTGACTCCTTGAGAAAAGAAATATTTAAGCGGTAGGATCCCTTGAGGTGAATCCATATATTTATTGCAAATAGCTCTTGAGATAGTTGATTCATTACGATCAAGAGTTTTGGCTATGTCTGATAATGTCATAGGTTTTAAGGCGGTATGACCACTAACAAAAAATTCTTGTTGATTAGTTGTAATATAGTCTGCAATTTGTTTGATTGTTTGTTTGCGTTGTTCAAGGCTTTTCATAAATATTAAAGCATTTTGTATCTTTTCTTTAATAAATTCAACTTCGTCAGGTTTTACATTCTCATTTTTTAAAATGTTTTTATAAGCAGGGCTAATATGTAATTGAGGTGTTGAATGATTATGTATAACAGCTTTGTATTCACCACTTACTTCTTCAATGTGAATATCTGGTTTTACATAGATATTTGAAGGGGATTCTTGAAATTTCCTTGCAGGTCTTGGTTCTAAGCTTGAAATCTTTTTAGCTAAGGTTTTGACTTCATCAGTATTGATTTTAAGTGCTTTAGCGATTGTCGTGTATTTCTTTAATGCTAAATCATTTAAGTGATCTGAAATAATTTTAGAAGGAATATCGCTGTGACCGTTAAATCTAAAAGGAACTTGTGTGAGTAAACATTCACGTAGATGGCGAGATCCGACACCTAAAGGGTCAAGATTTTGAATGGCAAGTAATATATGCTCAACTATAGCTACATCGGTAATATTTAGTTTTTCTGCAATTTCTTCTAAGGTACCTTCAAAATAACCATCATTATTTAGATAACCAATGATTTCTTCACCAATTTTTATATGTAATTCTTCTGAGAATTCTAAGCGTAGTTGTTTCAATAAATGTTCTTCTAATGAAATATCACGAGTAATTTGAAGGCCTTCACCAGATTCATTTTCTGTATGATAAGATTCATGTGTTGAGCTAACGGATGCTTTAAGTTTATTTTGTATAATACTATCTAATTGTTTAACCAAGGTTGTTTCGACCCTTTCAGACTCAAGCGCAGGGTTCTTTTCTAATTCTTCGGCAATAACCATGTCTAAATCAACTAAAGGGAGTTGCAGAAGCTCGATTGATTGCTGTAAAACAGGTGCTAGGATCTGTTTTTGAAATTGTTTTGTGTGTAATTTTAAGTTCATTTTATAAATTAACCTAATAGTTGATTATGCAAAAAGTATACCATATTTGATTGTAAGGGCAAATTTCTTTATTTTCTGTGGTTTTATTGCAATATTACATATATTAAGGAAGTAAAAGTATATAACGTGAGTATATTTTAGCTAAAATTTTCATAAATAAGAGATATTTAATAGATGGTGATTAAAATAGACATTCTTATAAGTAATTGCTATAATGCACCTTCTGTCATTGTCCTGGTCTGTCTAGGACAGGTATGTTCAGATATTTAAACAGTAGGTGATACAAGGAGTGACACAAGGTGATGTAGTCATAGTACCTTAATCATATGTGTACCAGCTACTTACGTCTTTCTTAAAGTATAATAATTTATTTGGAACGTAATTTGCTTATGTTAAGGGTAAGCATTTAAACGAAACTGATTTATATTGTATTTTAAGAGAATAAACGTAAGGAGAGTTAGAGTGGATAAGCGAATGACTATTACTGAAGTTGCGGATATTGTCGGCATAAGCCCTAAGACAATTGTACGCTGGGAAAAAGTCGGAAAGGTTAGAAAAGCGAATCGTGATTGGCGCGGTTGGCGTGTATATAGTGAAGGTGATCTTAACGATATTAAACAATTCCGTGAAACAATATTTGAAGTTAATTAGGAGTTATTATGAAATACGTATTAAATTTAAAAAGTGTTAGTGCTGTGTTTAAGGGTGTACTAACAGTTCTAATAGTTGCAACAACAGCACATGCGCAAAATTTTGCTGGTGGTAATATGAGTGGAAGTGATGTTAATGCACCACTTGTAACTAGTGAAGCAATAATGCAAAAAGAAGCCCATGAGTATTATCAACCGAATGTGGAAGAGATTATAGAAAACTTCAGCCATTATACATTAGGGCAAACAGATATATTAGAAATTACTGTCTTACGTCATCCAGAGGTAAGTGGCCAATTTGTGATCAATCAAGAAGGTAACCTACAGTATGAATTTGTTGGGGACATTCAGGTAGAAGGTAAAACGAAAGATGAAGTAAAGACTATATTAGAGAACACTTTATCTGAATTCATTGTGGCGCCTAGTGTCACTGTAAAGATTGTGGGTTATAACAGCAAGGTTGTTTATGTTATTGGAGAGGTTGGTCATCCGGGTAAGATTTACATGCGTGGGGATACTATTAATGTTCGTGAAGCTTTAATTCAAGCAGGTTTACCAACCTTAAGTGCAAAAACAGCGCAAAGTTTGTTGATTACTCCTGCAGATAAAGGCCAAGCTATACAGAAAAAAGTTAATGTAAAAGATCTTTTGTTTAAAGGTGATTTAAGAGAAAATTTTGTAATGAAGCCAGGAGATACATTGTATGTACCGCCTACAATTATGGCGAAAGCATTACGTGTAATTCAACCTGTAACAGCACCGGTTAGTGCTGCGTCTGGTGGTGTAAGAACGGTTACGACTGGATTCTAATAGCAGTACGTGTTGTTTAAAGAAAAGATTACGTGGGTTTTTTAAATAGATATAAATTGAGTGAAAGGAAAAATATAATGAGTGAGTTTGATGCGGCGATATTTTCGCCTATGAATTATTTAAAAGTATTTTTTAGACGTAAAAAAATGATTATCATTCCAGTTGTTATAGGTTTGGTTGCAGGTATTTGTACCGCTATCCTTTTACCAAAGTCGTATCAATCGACAACAACGATTTTGGTGCAGGAATCAAAGACTGATAATCCATTGTTTAGTAAGCTGGCTGTATCAACAACAGTACGTCAGCGTATTACTTCTATCCGAGAATCTATTTTGGGATGGAATAGTTTAGTGGAGCTTGTGAAACGCTTGAATTTAGATAAAGATGTAAAGGATCAATTAGAATATGAGGCATTGATTGAAGGTTTACGAAAAAGTATTATTATTCGACTGCAAGGTGGCAATATCTTAAAGCTTTCTTATATAGGAGAAGATCCTGCTCAAACTAAAGAAATTGTTGAGAGTATGGCGGATATATTCATTGATAAGAATATAACTGTACAAAGCGCAGAGACGGATGATGCTATTAGTTTTATTGAGGAGCAATTACAGTTATATAAGGGGAAGATCAAGTCAGCTGAAATTTCTGAGTTGCAAGATGCTTTGGATGATTTGTTAATTGATTCAACAGATAAACATCCACGAGTTGTGCAAATTCGTTTACAAATAACTAATTTAAAAGAACAATTGAGGAAAGAAAATTTAGAGTTTACGGAAAGTTTAACTTTAAAACCAGCCACAGATAGTCCTTTGGTTGATGAAATTAAGAAATCGTTAAATAAACTTGATGGTAAATCTAATGTTGTTATGGGAACTCCTTCGGAACCTGGCGCTGATGAAGAATATTATAAACTTATGATGTTAGATAAGCTTGAAACAGCTTTGGCTCGTGATGTTCAAGTAAATGAGTCTATTTATAGCATGTTATTGAATCGTCTTGAGACAGCCAAAATAACAAAGCGTTTGCAATCATCTAAAGATGGGACGCATTATGAAGTACTCGACCCAGCACGATTAGCACTTAAACCGATTAAGCCGAACAAACCTTTGATTGCAGTAATGGGATTGTTTATGGGTATTGCTTTTGGTGTTGTATTGGTTTTCGTAGTTGAGTTTCTAGATCAATCATTCTTAGATGTTGAAGATGCTAAAAGCTATTTAGGTGTTCCTTTACTTGGAGCAATTTCTAAGATTGAAACTAATGATACGATACGTGTGAGGCGTGAAAAAGATACATGGCTGTATGCTGTACTTTTCATCATTAGTATAGCTTTTGTTGTTTTGGCAAAAGCAGTATCAAATTTTGTAGGATAGCAATGACGTATATTTTTAGATTTTTAACTAGTAATTTTTAACTTGGAGTATTTATGTATCATCAATTTTATGGCTTTAGTGAGCCGCCTTTTAATTTAACACCGAATTCACGGTATTTCTTTGAAAGTACTAAACATACAGAGGCTTTAAGCACATTACAATATGCTATTGAACAGCGTAAAGGGTTTGTTGTCATTACTGGTGATATTGGTTCAGGTAAAACAACGGTTTGTCGGACGCTTATTAATAAGCTAGATGCTAGTACGCAAGTGGCTTTGATTACTAATACTCATTTAAGTGGTAAAGATTTACTGGTATCAATTCTTGATGATTTAGAGGTTGAATATACACCAGGATCAAAATCTAAGTTGCATTCACAGTTAAATACGTATTTGATTGAGCAAATAAGACGTGATAA
This sequence comes from Lysobacterales bacterium, assembly GCA_047638895.1. Classification (GTDB taxonomy): domain Bacteria; phylum Omnitrophota; class Gorgyraeia; order Zapsychrales; family Zapsychraceae; genus JANQNA01. The sequence goes on along the minus strand of JBLINE010000002.1, from coordinate 819 downwards.
TAATGTGGTTTTAATTATTGATGAGGCGCAAAATTTAACGCCTTCGGTTTTAGAAGAAGTACGCATGCTTTCGAATCTTGAGACAGAGAACGAAAAATTGATTCAAATACTTTTTTTAGGACAACCTGAGCTTAAAAAGAAGTTGATGTTGCCACGTTTGGAACAATTACGTCAACGTATTGCTGTTTATTATGAATTAACACCATTATCAATGGATGATACGCATAAATATATTTTGCATCGTCTTAAGGTGGCCAGTGAAAAGGATCAGGCATATTTTACTGATGAGGCATTAGCCCGCATTTGTGTGTTTTCACGTGGTGTGCCAAGGATTGTAAATAGTATTTGTGATAATGCTTTATTAACAGGGTTTGTTCGTAGTAAAGAACTTATTGATGTGGATATTATTGATGAGGTTATTGCCGAATCACCACTGACAACATTGGGTACAGAGAAAAAAGATAAAATAGAGAATGATACAATTAGTAGATTTTAAATAGTGTCATTTATTAAATTGATAAGAAAGAGGAAAAGATAATGGGTAAAATTACTGATGCATTAAAGAAAGCAGCTGAGCAGCGTGTTGATAGAGTTGAAAAGATTGGTAAGATTAAGAAACATGATGATCTTATTGTACATAAGATTGCTGATTCTAAGGTAGATCCGCGTATTGTTTCTTATTTTGATTCGAAAGCACTTGTGACTGAACAATATAAAATATTACGAACGAATATTTTGGGTATTAACAAAAATAATCCTGTTAAAACTTTAGCTATAACGAGTTCCATTCATTCTGAAGGAAAAAGTATTACGACACTT
>JBLINE010000001.1:0-16960 GCA_047638895.1 Lysobacterales bacterium | reverse complement strand
GATAAAGATTTTTTATCAGTGCTTTTTCAAGTTAATGCGCCATCATTACAAGAGACAGTAGGGGATGATAAAGTCTTACATAACGTTCATTTATCTGAGCTGTCTGTTATGGCTACGATTCCTTTTAATGCTATTGATCAAGTGTGGATTTACCATATAGGAGAAGGTAAGTATGTTCCGGTGCTTGATCCAGAAACTACTTCTAATGCAGTGGTGTTGGGTGATGATAATACAGAGAGTGTACAAAACCTTAATAAAGAAAATGTTTTAACAGCTTCCCCATATACATTTACGAGATTCAATTTTTATACAGATTTACCAGCAGGTTTAGTAGAGGAAATTGCTAGTTGGGGATACCTGAATGAAGTGAGCATAGCACTGGCGAATCGGATATTGCTTGTCTATGAGGATGACGTTCTGGTTGGTGCACGATTAGCAAGTACTGAAATTGGTGAAGGGCAGCCTATAGGGAGTGGGTTAAGTGTACGTGATGATAAAAGAAGTAATGGTGTTGGTCTTTTGTCAGCTGTTGCGATGGTAAGTCAATTAAAGGCGGAAGGCTATGAAAAATATTATATTTATCACGTCGTTGATGATAAAGATCCAAATGTTGTAGGTGCACAAAAATTAGCATCGCGCATGAGGCATGTGTTTGGATCTGTGATTACAGTTGAAATGAATAAAGAGAATCCTGATTTAATTGAATTATCAGAAATTGACTTACAGGCGTTTGATATAAATAAAATTAGTCTGGATAGTGCTACATTGATAGATGATGTCAAACAAGACCCGACGGCTGTTGGTGGGATTGCTTTGGATTCATCTACGATGGCGTTTGACGTACGGGGTGATGGGGATATTAATTGTTTAGAAAATACGAGTCACACGCGTTGTATTAATTTTGATTTTAATCAAGAAGATATTGAGTTGATGCGTCAAAATATTGAAGGATTTATTCCAGTGATTATCAACATTCAACCAGTGATTAATTTACCGTTATTATTGGGTATTAAAGATGTGAAGGAAAGAGTTGAGGTGGTGCAGTTATCATTGAATAATGTGAAAGGTTTTAATCGTATAAGTTATTTTATAAGAGAAGACTTGTAAATTAAATAATTATACGTCAAGTATATTTTTTGTAGGACTTTTTAAGGCAGTGATAATATCTTTAATTACTTTATCACGGTCTTTTTTTATGCGCTTAATAAGGTGGGGTGGGGCGGCAGTTTTTGCATCATATTTTGCTCCCCATAAAGATATTTCAAGCATAATAGGAAGTAAGTCGAGGCCTTTTTTGGTGAGCGAGTAGAGATAGACTTTATTATTTCTTTGATCTGTAGTCTTGGTAATAATTTCTTCACTCTCAAGGAGATTGAGGCGATCGGCTAGAATATTTGTTGCAATACCCTCAGGTGACTCTTTAAGTTCACCATAAGTTTTTTTCTTAAATAAAATAAGGTCACGAATAATAAGTAAAGTCCATTTATCACCAAATATTTCAAGGCCATAGTTAACGGGGCAATGTGATCTATCTCTGTTCATAATAATAGTATAATATTTTTACTTGCAAAAAGCAAGTATAGGTGTATACTTTTATCAGTTGCAAAAAGCAAGTAAACTTTTAATAAAGGAGTTAAGTATGATTAAATTATATGGATTACCAGTATCGAACAACATTTCTAAAGTAAGGTATTGTTTATCTTATCTAGGGCTTGATTATGAAATAGTACCGATTAATCCTATGAAGGGTGAAAACAAAACTGATGAGTATCTTAGAATAAGTCCGACTGGAAAGATTCCAGCGATTGACGCGGATGGATTTACGTTATTTGAAAGTAATGCTATTAATCGTTATTTGGCAACTACTAATAATTCAGAACTTTATCCTACAGATCCTAAAAAACGTGCGAAGGTTGATTCGTGGCTTGACTTTGGATCTATTCATATTGGATCAGCACAAGGACGCGTTACATTTAACCGTGTTTTTGCACCTGTTTTTGGAACTGAAGTTGATGAAGCATCATTAAAACAAGGATTAGAGTTCTTAGACAAATTTTTGCCTATCGTTGAGAAGCAGTTAGCAAAGAGTGCCTATATAGCAGGGGACACCTTAAGCATTGCAGATCTTAATCTACTTGCTATTTTCGATCCTTTTGAATTAGCTAGTGTTAGCTTAGAAGCGTACCCAAGTATTACAAAATGGCGTAATGAGCTTAAGAGTGCAGATTTCTATCAAAAATGTTATAAAGATTTCACACAATTTGTGACAGAAGCGATGAGTGCGATGTCAGCTGCTTAAAATTAGCATAAATATAAGGCACACACTAGGATCTGAATAAGATTTTGGTGTGTGTCTTTAAAAATGATTATAATCAATCATCCGCAGTACATTAAACCACGTAAATTAGCTTAAATCCCTCCTATAAAAATATCTGGCTATTCGGACATAAAAATTTATAATACAAATCTATAAATGACTATTTTGTCGTTTTAAAGAGGAGTTGGTTCATGACGTATGAGGATGAGTTTGTTTATTTAAAAGTGTCAAAAGTAACACCTGGTGGGGCCTATTTAGATTGGGACCAAGTAGGTGAATTGTGTGTGGGTCTTGATGATCAAGAGGAAGAGATGGTTAAGGGTGAGTCTTATGTAGTTAAAATAATAAAAGACGCAAATACTGGCATATATAGAGCATCATCAAAAATTATGCAGTTTGTCGAACTAGAAAATATACCATATGTGCCTAATGATGCTGTTGATCTTTTACTTTACGATCAATCAATGTTAGGTTTTAGTGCGATTATTAATAATCAACATATAGGACTTATACATATTGAAGAAGTGTTTAAAGGCGTAAGTGTTGGTCAAAGGCTTAAAGGGTATATTAGAAAAATTCGTGAAGATCGTAAAATTGATTTATGCCTGCAAAGACAAGGGCATCAAAACCCAACGGATTTGGCGAATGAAATTTTAGATTTTATGAAAGCAAATGGTGGTGTGTCGAAGGTTACGGATAAGAGTGATGCTAATTTGATCGGTGATACATTCGGTGTGAGTAAAAAGAAGTTTAAGATGGCTGTGGGACGGTTGTATAAGGAACGTAAGATTACAGTTGATGGTAATCAGTTAAAGATTAGTAAGTAAATGAAAAACGTAAGAATGCTTGGATATACAGCGGCTATTGTCTCAACGATTCTTTTAGGGTCTATTGGTATTTTTGTACGTAACGTTACGGCGAGTGCGACGGTTATTACATTTACACGTGTTGGATTTGGGTTGGTTTTCTTAACACTCTTTATAATCTTAACTAAAGGGATTAAACAACTTAAATTAGCCAAGTTTTCTTTGCCGCTATTAATTACAGGTGTTTTACTAGCTCTGACAAGTTTGTGTTATATCAATGCGATAAACCACACATCTTTAGCCAATGCTGTTTTCTTATTATATATAGGTCCCATTATTGCTGTTGGTATGGCGACGATATTATTGAAAGAGAAATTCACTGCGTTAAGTGGTGGTTTGTTATGTTTAGCCTTCTTAGGTGTGTTGTTTATTTTAGAATTTAATATTTCATTTAATAAAACAGAGACAACTGGTTTATTGTGGGGTATTGGCGCAGCATTATGTTATGCTTTGTACATTATACTGAATCGTAATATTTCAGAGCAGATACCAGCCTTAACACGATCTTTTTATCAACTCTTAGCAGGAACTTTAGTTATTGTGCCTTTTCTTGATGGGGGCTTATTTAGTTTAACGACTCAAGAAATATATTGGCTCGCGGCTATGGGATTTTTTCAAGGATTCTTAGCGTTTTCATTTATAATATTTGCGCTTAAACATTTAAAAGCTATTGAGTATGGAACAATATCATATGTTGAGCCAATCGTCGCTTCTTTAATTGGTTTCGCTTTTTATGCTGAAGTCTTAACGCCATTACAGTGCGTCGGGTGTGTGATTGTTTTTTCTGGGGGTATTATTCAAGTGGTAGGGGCTAATAATAAATAAAGATGAGGGTATATGACAAAATGTAGTCTAATTGTAACAACAACGTTTGGCCTTGAGAAAATTGTTAAAAACGAATTACAAGACCTTGGGTTTGATGGGTTTAAAACTTTAGATGGTAAGATTGAATTCGAAGCAACCCTTGAAGATATTCCACGTTTAAACATTTCATTAAGAGCGGCTGATCGTGTGTTGCTTAAGTTAGCTGAGTTTAAAGCAGTTGATTTTGATGCTTTGTTTGAAGGCGTAAGTACTGTTGATTGGGAAAAGTGGATTCCTAAAGAAGCTATGATAACGGTGACAAGTTCAGTAACACGCTCTAAGATTGATAGTACACGTGTGTGTCAGTCGATGGTTAAAAAAGCGATCGTTGAGAATTTAAAAAAGGAATATGACGTTGATTGGATGAGTGAGTCAGGTGCTGAATTTACAATTAAAGCGGCTATACTCAAAGATGTTGTGCTACTAACTCTTGATGCCACAGGTGTTGGGTTACATAAGCGTGGTTATCGGCAAGAAGCAGGTGAAGCACCGATGCGTGAGAACTTAGCGGCAGCACTTGTGCTTTTAAGTTTCTGGACGAAAGATCGTGTGCTAGTTGATCCTATGTGTGGGTCGGGAACAATCCTTATTGAAGCGGCCATGCTGGCGCGTAACATGGCGCCAGGTCTTAATCGTAGTTTTGCCGCAGAAGATTGGCCATATATTTCAAAAGAATGTTGGGAAGAAGCACGCGTTAAAGCACGGGAACAAGTAGATAAAAATGCAACACTACAAATATTTGGATTTGATAGTGATACGAAGCGGGTTGAAGATAGTAAGATTAATGCAAATAATGCCGGCGTACTTGATGATATTATTTTTGAACAAGGTGATGCGAAACAGTTAGAACTCAAACATGATTATGGCATAGTGATTTCAAATCCACCGTATGGTATTAATATTGGTAGTGACTATGCGATAGATCTTTTATATAAGTCGCTTAACAACATTTTCAAAGAGCGTCCTGATTGGTCGTTATATTTAATTACAGCAGATAAACAGTTTCCGGAATTCTTTACACGTGCGAAACCAGACCGTGTACGTAAACTTTATAACGGTAATATTGAAGCACATTATTTCCAATATTACGGTAGTCGTCCACCACGTAATTAGGTAATGGAGGGGTAAATGAATTTAGATCTTACTGAATTAAATGAAAATGTTAAGAAATTTATTAATGACCGTGATTGGAAGAAATTTCACTCACCAAAGAATATAAGTATGGCTTTATCGATTGAAGCGTCTGAACTTATGGAACATTTTCAATGGGCGAATAGCGCAGAGGAATCATTTACTATTTTAGATGATAAGACAAAGAAGACGGCCATAGAAGATGAGGTGGCAGATGTTGCTGTTTACTTACTCGATTTTTGTAACATGTGCAATATTGATTTAAAGAAGGCTATGATTAATAAAATAAAAAAGAACGCAAAAAAATATCCAATAGAAAAATCCAAAGGCCGCAGCGATAAATATACAGCCTATGAGTAGAGTGTAACCGATACTAGCACCTGGTGCTTGTAATGGTTATAAGAAATATAAAAGATTATGACGAAAGAAATAAAAAATACTGAGGGTGAGATTAAGGGTGTTATTGATTTACTTAATGACCTTGTGGATAACAGTGCTTTGATTGCTGAGCTTCCAGAAGAACAGCGCATTGCTTTGATGAAAGCATGCGGGCAGATATCAAGGCCTGTGCGCGCTGAGAAGAAGAAACGTAAGAAAGACTACGAAGGGCTTAAGCGTGTACGGACAGATGCTTATCAGCGAAAAATTCGTCGCGTGACAGGTATTCGTAGTGCACGAGAAGGTGAAGTTTTTGTGGCACCAAAACAAATTTCAGATCAAAGTGATAAAGAGGCATCAACGGGTAATCATTTACTTAAACCTGTTAATTGTTACGTGTGTAAGGATTTATTTACAGAGCTTCATTTCTTTTATGATCTTATGTGTCCTAAGTGCGCTTCGCTCAATTACGCGAAACGTTTTCAAACAGCGGACCTGCGAGGGCAAGTGGCTTTAATCACAGGATCACGCCTTAAGATTGGTTATCAAGCAGCACTTCTAATGTTACGTTCTGGTGCTCATGTTATTGCGACAACACGTTTCCCCATTGATTCAGCTAAACGTTATGCGAAAGAACATGATTTTTATTTATGGAAAGATCGTCTAGATGTGTATGGTTTAGATTTGCGTCATACACCAAGTGTGGAACTTTTCTGTAGTTATATTGAAGCTAAATACAACCGCTTAGATATCCTTATTAATAATGCGGCGCAAACGGTACGACGTCCACCAGGATTTTATGCACATCTCATGGCAGATGAGTCATTGCCTTTTGACAAGTTAGAAAAAGATGTGCAGTTACTTCTTAATCCTTTTAAGAAGTGTAAAGAAAGTTTGATGCTTGAAGGTAGCCCAAAGCTTGCGGGTAAAGAATTATCAACCGCATGGAGTGGGAAGATTAAAGGTGTAGGCATTAATGCCTCAGCGCAGTTATCACAAGTGTCCTATGTGCATGATACTGCCTTACAAACAGAGCAGGTATTTCCTGAAGGAAAACTTGATGCAGATTTACAGCAAGTAGATTTAAGAGAAACAAATAGTTGGCGACTTAAACTTGGTGAGATTTCAACGGCTGAGATGATTGAACTTCAATTAGTCAATGCCATTGCGCCATTTGTTTTATGTAACAAACTTACACCAATGATGAAACGTACACACACAGGCAATAAACATATTGTAAATGTATCTGCTATGGAAGGTAAATTTCATCGTTTTAAAAAATCAGATCGACATCCACATACTAACATGGCAAAAGCAGCACTTAACATGTTAACACATACCTCAGCGAGTTCACTCGCAGAGCATGGTATTTTCATGAATGCGGTTGATACAGGATGGGTGACTGATGAAGATCCAGCAGCTCTTTCTAAACACAAACAAGACACATATGACTTTCAACCACCCCTTGATATTGTAGATGGTGCGGCACGCGTTTGTGATCCACTTTTTGATGGGATAAATACGGGTAAGCATTGGTGTGGTAAATTCCTTAAAGATTACTTTCCAATAGATTGGTAATAGACTATGAACCTCATCGAATGTGAAATCCAGAACTCAAACATATTTGCGCATCTTATGCAGTTTACAGAAATCTATTATGATGGATTCCTAGAAGATAAGGTGCGTCAGTATCGTGCTGTCTCTAATGATGTTGCTTATCAAGTTGTTACATTAAATATTATTCGTCGTGATGAAGATATTATTTGGAAAGCTTTTGAAGATATGCTTAAGCGTAGTGTTGATGATGCTAAGCATCTTGTCAAAGGTGTGTATGTCTTTGATGTCCTGACACATAATATTCATAGTGAAATTAACACTTACTACCCAAGTGAAGTAACAGTTTTGTTACAAAACCATGCCCGTAAATGTACGCCTGGTGATAAGCGTTTAATTAAATACTCATCAGTGTATGGGATCTTACATAAAATCAATGAGAGTGACTGGGGAAAATTAGTATTTAAGACAGCCGTAGAAGTTTTTAAAGGTAAAGATAGTTCTATAGATCTAATACTTAAGAAGTTGATCAAGCATTCTGATTTTGAAAGTGACCACGTCATTCTTTTACTTAATGATTTAAGTAAAGCACCTATTTATAATATTTCAGATGAGTTGCAACAGGCGCGGTTATCTAAGTTAATGGGTAAACATATTCCAAGCACCATTGACTATGTACCTGATATTTATATTCAGGATAACAATGGTATTCGAAATATTAATACTGAGATGGTGGGTATATGAAAGAAGTTGATATGTATCTGCCACTTAAGTTGCACTTAGAAGATCAGGGGTATCTTGTACATTCTGAGGTCGAAGACATTGATATCATGGCTATGAAGGGTAAGGAGATCGTGATCGTTGAGATGAAGATGACTTTTAGTTTTTTGTTGGTTCACCAATTGGTTGAGCGCCTTAAGATTACAGATCTAGTGTATGCTTGCATTCCATTAGGTAAAAAAGGACGTTGGCCTAAGTCTTATAAAAAGATGTGTTCTATACTTAAGCGACTTAATTGTGGGCTTATCACTTTAGATCAGGCTACTATGAGTAATGTGGTAGTTGAATTTGAACCTGGTCCGTTTACAGGAAATCTTAGTCCTAAGAAAAAGAAATTGGCCATAAAAGAGTTTGAAGGACGTAGTATCGATCTTAATCAGGGCGGATGCAGAGGTGAAATTTTGTTTACATCATACAAAGAGCAGGTTATTCGTATTGCTATGTACTTATTTGAGAATGGTGCCGCGCCGATTAAAGAAATTCGTGAGAATTTAGACATAGAAAAGACACGTGAGATTTTAAATAGCAATTATTTTAAATGGTTTGACCGTGTAGCCAGAGGTGTGTACCAAGTCACACCTGAATTTGAGTTCTTTCGTATTAAATATAAGAAAGAAGTCGATCAACTATGGCGCTGATAGTAATTTTTTAAAGAAAGTGATTTGCCTACTCTTGTTTTCCTTAAATGACATGTAATACTTGTTATGAGGGAAACCTAAGGAGGTGAATGATGGGATATCGTATTGAAAATAATTACAAAAGAGACAGTAAACGATATGTTATTTCAAGAATTCTTATTTCCAACAACTGCTTAATCAAAACATTTATTTCCATGCCGGGAACGAAACAGCAAAGAATATTAAAAACAGTAATTGTAGAGTTATAGAATTAGTCATATTAAGGTATCTTTGGTTGGTTAATTAATTTCTATATTATGAGATGTTACGATTGATTAATGAAGCTTATTAAAATCTTAATTTCAACAGCATTTCTTGTGTCCTTTATACCTTTAGACGCATTTTGTGATGACCATCAGGGTATTGGTGTCTGTCATGCTACGGGTTTAGTCACAGAATAAGGTTTCGACGTGCCTAAAATAGTATCTTTATACTATCCTATGCAGATTGAACTGAATTATACGCTTAGCGCTGGTGGGTACTAGTACAGTAATGATGATAAATTAATCATTGTTGGGCTGTATTTGGCTGTTTTTGACTAGTATTAATTAATTTGACAAGGTCCCTTTAATAGGGCATACTAGGCTTGAGTGAATTAGGAAAGGTATAAATATTGACCGTAAGGTAGATGTATTATCTTACGGATTTTTTTATTTTGGTATCCTGTCATTGTTTGCTCAAAGTTCATTAAAAAGGAGGAGTAAATAATGGCAAAAGGTACAGTAAAATGGTTTAACGACCAAAAAGGTTTTGGGTTTATTTCACCAGAATCAGGAAACGACGTATTTGTTCATCATTCAGCTATTCAAGGAGACGGTTTTAAAAGTCTTAAAGAAGGCGAACCAGTTGAATTTGAGATCACAGATGGTCCTAAGGGTGAACAAGCTACAAACGTTGTTAAAGCATAATAGCTTTAAGTTTGGATCAGAATAAATTAAGCGATTAGTTATCTGAAAAGAACAAAATAACCCCTTGTAGGTCATAGACTTACAAGGGGTTTTTATTATACGCACACGCGTTCCTATTTCTCCTACTCTTAAGCGTTGATCGGGTGGGAATAAGTATTACACAATCAATTACGATCAATGAATCGGACGGACTATTTTGACTACATCAGACACAACATTTCATAACTTAGGTATAGCACCTGATATGCTAACAGTTTTAGATAAACTAAAATTCACAAAACCAACACCTATTCAGCAACAAGCTATTCCTGTAGCCCTTGATGGTAAAGATGTTATGGGTATTGCTCAGACAGGAACAGGAAAGACGCTTGCTTTTGGTATTCCAGCGATTCAACGCTTAGCTGCTGACGGCGGACAGGCTTTGATTTTGGTACCTACACGTGAGTTAGCGCTTCAGGTTGAAGAAGCTTTAACACCTTTACTTAAAGCATTTAAAATGAAAAGTGCGGTTTTTATTGGCGGGGTTGATATTTCTTGGCAAATTGAAGATATTAAGAATAACCCAGACATTATGATTGCGACGCCAGGGCGTATGAATGATCATATTTATCAAGGAACAATCGATTTAGGACGTGTTTCTGTAGTTATTCTAGATGAAGCCGATCGTATGCTTGATATGGGATTTGAACCACAGGTGATGAGTGTTTTAAGATGTCTAACAAATAAAGAACAAACAATGCTTTTCTCAGCCACAATGCCTGCTGATATTCTAAAGCTTGCAACGAAGTATATGAATTTACCCATTACAATTGAAGTAGCACGCGCGGGAACAGCTACTAAAAACGTAACACAAGAGCTTTTCATCATCAAAGAAAATATTAAAAATAGTGTTTTGAAAGATTTACTGCAAAAGTATCGGGGTACTATTTTGGTATTTACACGTACTAAGATTAAAGCGTCAAAGGTAGCTCGGGCTATTAAAGAAATGGGTGCCAAAGTAGCCGAGATTCATTCTGATCGTTCTATGGGACAGCGTATTTCAGCGATTGAAGGATTTAAGAAGGGACGTTATCGTGTATTGGTGGCAACTGATATTGCAGCCCGTGGTATTGACGTTAGTATGATTGAGCTTGTTATTAATTATGACTTACCTGATGATGCTGAGAACTATGTGCATCGTATAGGTCGTACAGGCCGTGCTGATAAAGAAGGACATGCTATAACATTTGCTACGCCAAGCCAAAGTCTTGATGTGAATAAGATTGAAAGTTTGATGAAGACAAAATTACCACGTGCGCAACATCCTAAGTTTGCTAATATTGAATTTTCCGCCCCAGGTGCTGCAACGTCAAAAAGAGGTTCTTATAGAAGCGCTCGCCCTTCAGGGAAGTTTGGTAATAAGCCACAAAGACCAAGTTCTGGTGGTGCCCGTAAGAGCGGTGATAGTAAATTTCCACGTCCGCCTAAAAAGACGTAACTAATATCTTACATATTTAGTTTGCGACAAGGATTTCTCTGCGTCATACTTATTTAATTATCCTATAATACGGAATATTTCTTAACCCAGAGGAGTGTAATACGTATGCTTCTTTCTTTGCATAAAAAGGATCGACATGAGTAATCAACCTAAAATTTTAGCATTTTCTGGTAGTGCCTGTATAGAATATTTTAACAAAAAATTAGTTAACATTGCAGCAAAAGGAGCACGTGCAGCAGGAGCTATGGTTACTGTTATTGATTTAAAAGATTATCCAATGCCCCTGCTAGATCAAGATTTATAGGAGAAAGAAGGTGTTCCCGCCAATACACAGAAAGTAAAGCAATTGATGGTGGAACATGATGGATTCTTAATTACGTGCCCAGATTACAATAGTTCGATTACACCGCTTCTTAAGAATGTTATTGATTGGGCCTCACGTCTTACAACAAAAGATGAACCAAGTTTGATTGCGTATACTTGAAGATGTGCGGCCATTATGAGTACATCACCAGGAGGTTTAGGTGGTATGAGAGGGCTTGTTTATGTAGGTTCCATTTTAGAAAATATTAATGTTATGGTCATTCCTGCTCAGCGTGCGATTAGTAGTTCATTTAGTGCTTTTAATGATTCAGGAAACTTGAAGGACGAAAAACAGCAACAGTCTATTGAGAACTTAGGTGCACAGTTAGCTGAGTTGATTAAGAAGTTAAAGGCATAATTAAAAAAGAGAATTATGAATTATTGTTATTATAAAAGTCCTGTTGGAAAGCTCTTAATTGCGGGTGATACAAAGGGTTTGCGATTTGTTTCTTTTGAAAAGGGAAACAATCGTACCAAAGTATTTTCAGACTGGGTAGAAGATCAGCGTCCTTTAAAGCAAGTAATTAATCAACTTAATGCTTATTTTAAAGGCACGTTAACAAAATTTGATTTAAAAATCGCACCTGTTGTAACACCATTTCAGACAAAAGTATTAAGAGCGCTACGAACAATCCTTTATGGTCAAACATGTTCTTATGCAGATATTGCGCGCAAGATTGGCAAGCCTACAGCATCCCGTGCAGTGGGCATGGCTAGTGGACGTAATCCTATCTCAATTGTTATTCCATGTCACCGTGTGATTGGTGCTGATGGTAGTCTGACAGGATTTGGTGGGGGCTTACCTACTAAGAAAGCTTTACTGGGATTGGAAAGTAAGCACACATCATAATCTTTTAAAGGGTATTATGTGGGTAGTGTTTCTAAGTGGACATATAAAAGAACAAGGTTTAGAAACCTTTTGTACTTTCCTATTCGCGTGTTAGAATGCACCCTATGCATATTTGTCGCACGCGTTTTAATAAAGATATAGTTACTGAATTTGTCCCACCTGCGAATCGTTCATCTAGAAAAGTAATGATTTTTTGTTCAGGTGTTCCTGGGGTTCCTTGTAAAGATGATGTCCTAGAATTTTGGGCTAAGAAGGGCTATTGGACTTTCTTTCCGCGTTATCGTGGCACGTGGGAAAGTGGAGGTACTTTTCTAAAAGATTCTCCTGAAAAAGATATTTTAGATCTTATTGATAGTTTGTGTGCGGGTGTGAATTTTGAAGACTACTGGCATCATAAAACATATAAAGTTAATCCAGAGTTTATTACAGTAGTTGGTTCAAGCTTTGGTGGACCTGCAGCAATCTTAGCTTCTCGTGATCCTCGTGTGAATAAAGCTATTTGTGTCTCACCTGTGGTTGATTGGGTGGCTGAGAACAAGGCCGAACCCCTTGATATTCTTTATAAACTTTTAAAAGAAGCATACGGTGATGCGTATCGTCTTAATAAAAGTAGTTGGAATAAGTTAGCAAAGGGACATTTCTTTAATCCTGTACATCATATGTCAGAACTTGATGGTAATAAGATAATTATGCTACATGCCGAAGATGATGATATTGTGAAGTATCGCCCAGTGGCACGTTTTGCAAAGAAAATAGGTTGTGACTTTATTAGCTTTAATAAAGGCGGCCACTTATCATCATCACTACTACTTAAAGATAGATATTTTAAACGTATACAAAGGTTTTTAGCTAAGTAGTATTCTTACCTTACTTTTTATTCATAAAATAAGCACCAAGTGAAACAGCAAATATTGATAGTGCTAGATAAAGAAGGTCTAGTGGTTCTGTGATTTCCATGGATAGAACCATTTTGAAATAACTAACAATAAGAACCATGATAATAACTTTAAGCACACGATTCTTTAAGTCATCGAGTGAAGTGATATCTAATATCTTAAGGTTCTCATTACGGTGGGCTACGTCGATGTTTGAGATAAAAAGTTCATAGAGGCCAAAACTAAATATAAGAGCCACAACACCAATTAAATATAAGTCAATAGCTCCAATAATTCCAACAACAATAGTACTATGAGAACTATGTGTATGTTGAAAGTAAGCAATGACTGTATGATAGATTTCTACACTACCGACGATAAATAATGTAAAAGCACCGATTAGACCAAAGACAACAGCTAGAATAACGATAAAACGAGAGTTCCATAAAATGTTTTCAAATACTTGCTCAATTAGAGATTGTTTTCTGTTAGTCATTGTGTGGCTCTTTCTATCTGGTTGGTGATAGGGGTATTATACATTAGGGTTAAGGTGCTTCAATGAAATAATGGGAGATAAAAAAGGGTAGCAGGAGAAAAGATTCACCTACTACCCTAAGATATTTATTTTGCTAAAATATCGTATGAACGGATAGTCTTACGTCCGTTAGCCGCACATTTCTTTTGTGCTTGATCTACTAACCAATATACATATTCGTTTAAAGCATCTAAAGCGTCACTACCTACGTTGTAAGTATTTTTTCCGCTTCCTTTTAATGCTTCTTTTGTTTTAGATCCTACAAGTAACATTTCTTTTGTTTTTGCCATGATTAATTCCTTTTCTCTTTATGTAAAGTTAAATACTTCAGTAATTAGATTCTATTTCAAATTAGGCTCTCGTCAATGATTTATAGAGATAATATTGTGTCATAGTATGTCCTAGTTTGTCATACTACTATAATTAGGCATTTATAACAGATTGTATTTTTTGAAATAAATTAGGCTTCAGTTATATTTATTGAGGTACAATGACTTTATGATTGAGAATATGGGAATAATAAGTCTTGTTTTAGGCAGTTCTTTGACTGCAGGCATTAATCTTTATCTGACAGCAGCTATCTTAGGTGTGGCCCATCGTTTAGAGTGGTTGAATCTACCAAGTGGTCTTGAAATACTAGCTCATCCATTAATTATTGGTGCTGCGATTGTTTTATATATTATTGAGTTTGTGGCAGATAAGGTGCCTTATGTAGATTCTACATGGGATGCCTTGCATACTTTCATTCGCCCAGCAGGAGGGTTTGTTTTAGGGTATATGGCGCTTAATGGCGTGAGTGAGCCTGCGCAAATGGCTGTTGGGTTACTTATGGGTACAGTAGCGCTTGAAACACATGTGGCAAAGGCAACAACACGAGCAGCTATAAATACATCACCAGAACCTGTGACAAATGTGGCTGCGAGTGTTACTGAGGATGCGGTAGTTGTAGGTATTATGTTTTTAGTTATACAACATCCAGTTATTGCTTTTTTTGTAAGCATCGCCATCATTGTTATTGCAGGAATAGTGATTAAAGTTTTGTTTCGTTTTGTAAAAAAGATATTTAGTCGTAGTAAACCAGAAGAAGAGGAGTTTGATGATGAGTGATATGGATTTACAACTTGAAGAAGATGGTAACGTGTATGTTTTAAGAATGACTGGGGCTTTAACGGCTGAAACATTACCACTTTATCGAAAGCGTATGGATGCGTTAATGAAAGAACATAACGTTAGTAGTAAAGATAATCTTAACTTTATTGTAGATTATGGAAAAGTAACTGAAGTAGATAGCGCTACAGTGGCCAATATTTTAGAGCGTCTTGATAGTGT
The DNA here is from genome assembly GCA_047638895.1 of Lysobacterales bacterium. GTDB lineage: Bacteria > Omnitrophota > Gorgyraeia > Zapsychrales > Zapsychraceae > JANQNA01. The sequence continues at coordinate 2,056 of JBLINE010000001.1, read as the reverse complement.
TGTACGCCAAGATCATAAGGTTTGCTTTGTGAATGTGCCAGAAAAATTTAAGAATTTAGTTACTTTACTTAAAGTCGATGGATCTATCCAAATGTATGATTCTGAACAACAAGCACGTGAAGCTTTGTGTGCTTAACTTTTCTGCGTATCAAATAATGTTTTTAGATTCTCGATGAAATTACTTTCCAGTGAGAATTTAAAAGATGAAGCGAAGCAATCAAGCTTTACTATTGCGTTTAAAGACGCATCTTCAATATTTTGTTCATGGAGGCGTTTGATGAATGTTTTATTTACTGTATTAATATCATCAAATATCGCAGGTAATTCTTTTAAGTCCCAATCGGTAGGTTTGTCATTTTTTTGATTAAAGTATTGTTTGAGTAAATACATCGATAGTATGCGGTAAGTTGTTTCTTCAACAGTAGAAAATGGTAGATGCGAATGAACCATAGGTCTTAACTTTCCAATGACGGGGCAACCTGAGGTAACCATTAAAAGACCCATCAAAGAGCTTATTCCAGTCGGTAGAGGCGCATTTTTACTAAAGGTACGATTAGGTGAATCTATTTTTATACTTGCTGTTTGTATAGAGAGTGTGTCTTTAAAGAAATCAATGAGACGTTCGATACTTAACGCGGCTGGACAGTGTGTGTGTTCTTTAGAATCTAGCGGGCAGTTAGGACATTTGTTGCATTCAAGTTTTGTCCACTCAGCGGGCTCTTTACTAAGTTCATCAACATGAAGTAATGTATTGTTGTCAAAGTTTACAGCGAAACTTTTTTCTGATTTATCTTCTAAGATAAAGCGGTAGTTGATTTTACTTGTGCTGGTTGCTACGCTATTATCTTCTGTTAATAAAGAAGATTGTGTGATTGCGGTTGGTTCTTTAAATAAATTCTCAATGTAATAAAAGTGTTGTCCGTTTAAAGAAAGATTCATGTAATACGCGAAACAATCAAGTGTTAGTATGGCCGCCGCTGAAGGTGCACTTTTCCCAATACTTATTAGACGTTGGTGAAAACAAGCGTTTACTGTTTCGATATCTTGATAAGTTGTGCTTAAATCTTTAAGATCCCAGTCTGGAATGCCACCAGATAAATTCTCGAAATATTGTGAAATAAGATAAGTACCCACAGATCTATAAACTGTTTCATCAGTATTTGCAAAAGGAAGGTGGTAGCGTGCCATTGGACGCAAGCGATTCATAATAGGACAACCACTTGTCACCATATGCATGCCAACCATGGATGAACTAGCTGATTGTAATGATACTGTTTTAGTGTAATCACGTTCAGGTGTACATACGGTAATTGCCACATCATCTTTTGGTAAATCCGTACCAAAGAATTCAACTATCTCTTCTAAATTAAGCGCAACAGGACAGTATTCATGTTCGTCACTGCTAAGAGGGCAGTTGTCACATTTATTACAGTCTAACTTAGCCCATTCTGGCGGGTTTTTCTTAGGTTCCTTTATCATGGACATAGTGTTCTTATCAAAAGTAACATCAAATTGTTTCTGTGTTGTATAGAAGTGAAATTTATAATTAAATGTGATGTGGTCTTCTGATGTGGAATTCTGTGTGCTCATAATAAATACCTCATTTTATTAATTAGAGTAAAAGCAAAATATTTTCTCCTTACTCTAATGATTGTTCTTTATATTATAAAGTCTAACATATAATATCAGTATTAGGCTTCAATTTTGTTACTTTATAAATCATAACTGGAATATCTTTACCCTTAACCTTTATTGGCTTAAGAGGCCTATATTCGATAATATCTTTAACATAGTTTAATGTTGATTCTGTAATAATTAGATAAGCATCAAAATCACGTGTAAGGGCTTCAACACGGGCGCCTAAGTTAACAGCATCGCCAATTACAGTATAATCCATGCGTAATTCGGACCCCATGTTACCAACAACCATATCACCTGTGTTTATGCCAATGCCAATGTCTAGAGGTTCAAGGCCTTCTTTACGCCATTTATCATGGAGTTCTTTAAGTTTATCAAGCATGCGTAATGCTGCAATGACGGCATGTTTGGCGTTTAC